>NZ_JBQCIE010000123.1:0-3981 GCF_051954055.1 Humibacter sp.
CGCCGAGCGCGCTCGGCATGTCGATCGTGATGTCCTGGCGCGTTGCCGCCACGTGCGCCGCTGCCAGAGAGGCGGCCAGTGCCTGGTTCGAGAGTGTGCACAGACTGCCGGATCCGCCCGCCTTCTCGAACGCGGCCGCGATCGTGTTCGCCCACTTGACCTCTTCGCCGTTCGCCTGGATGAACTGCGCGAACGCGGTCAGCACGCCACTCGCGTCGAGGCTGCCCCAGCCGCACGACCCGGTGAACGCGGTGTACGCCTTCTGCACGGCGGTGTGGTCGGTCGTCAGCGCCTTGTCGCCACCGGCGGACTTGGTGGCGAACGTCGTCAGGTTGTTCGGGATGGCCGAGGATGTCCCGGAGGATGCGCCGCCGCCGGAACCCGGCTCCGGCGTCTGTCGCGGGCTGGTCGGCGGCTTCGGCGCGGTGTGGCGAACCTGCTGCGCGGGCGGCGGCACGGGCGGCTCGTCGCCGCCCCAGAGGTGGGAGATCCCGTCGCCGATCTGCTCGAGCGTGCTGCGGTGCTTCTGCTTCTCTTCCCAGGCCCGCGCCTTCAGCCGGCGATTCTGCTCGTCGTCGGCCGACTTCTTCAGCTCGCCGGCGTATGTCGCCACCGTGCGCAGGGCAGAGGCGAGCTCGGAGGCATCCTTCACCTGCGTCGCGCCGTTGGAGGCGAACAGGGTCGAGAAGTAGCCCTTGAACTGGTCCTCACCCGTCGCGCGCCACGACTTGCGCGATGCGGTCTGCCCGTCGATCGTGCTTGCCGCGTTGTTGCAGGCCGTGATCAGCGCATCCGCGTCTTGATCGGAGAACTTGACGTTCTCCTTGTACGCTCCCAGGTCACCCATCGTCGTCTTCCTCCCCCGACTACCGCACTCGCCCATGAGAAACGGGCACGGTCGTGTTCACGACCGGCCCGCTCCACTCGGCCGGATCACCGGCCGAACAACCCGTCACCGGGTCAGTTGCCGCCTCCGGCGGTGAAGATGTTCGTCGAGATCGTCTTCAGTTCGCGGTGAAGCTCGTCGAGCTTCTGGATCGCGTTCTTCAGAGCGGTGTTGGTGCTCGGCCAGGTGTCGTTGCGGAACGTCTCGGCCAGCGGGCCGTCCCAGTTGTTCGGCTCGGACAGGATCTTCCCCTGCGCGTCCAGAGCACTGATCTGATCGGTCAGACCACCGTTGATGATCGACTGAATCTGCGAAATCGCCGCCTTCGCGGCCTCCGTCGACAAAACACGAGAAGACATGGATATCCCCTAATTCCTTTTCACCTGCCACCGGATTTCTTCCTCCGGCGGCCTCGCTGAACCGATGCTAACGGCACCCTCAGTCGCAGGGACATGGGGACAACTCCCCATGCATCAGGGCAGCGGCAGCTGAACCCGCTCGAACGCGCCCCTCGCCACGTACACGCCTCGGCCAGGGGGGAACTCGCTGCGTGCGGCACGCGGCAGCGGGGTGTTCAGGATGATGTCGCCGTCGGTGCTCTCCGGCTGCAGCAGGAGGCCGCGCCTGCTCGACTTCGCCTCGCCGATCATCCCCCAGCCGGATGCCCAACCGCTTTGGTCACCGTCGGCGAGCAAGAAGTGGTCGCTGCGGTTCACCGCTTTGATGAGGTCGGTCAGCGCGGAGTCGGCCGCGGACTGCGAGAAGTCGCCGATGGACTCGATCAGCACGGCGATGCGCGTTCCGCCCTCCTCGCGCACCGCGGCGCTCAGCTTGCTCGCGAGGGTGTCGGCGGCCTCCGCCGTCGTGGCGCTCTCCACCCAGATCGGCTCGCGCGAGGCGACCGACCGAGCGTTGCCGATGTAGTACAGGCGGGTCGACGGGTCGAAGCGCTGCAGGGAACGGGCTATCGCGATGAACGCCGTCGTTCGCCCGCTCGCCGGCGGCCCGGACAGCACCATCGAGCCGACCGGATCGAAACCGATCGGCACCAGATCGGTCTCGCCGATGCCGAGAACGGGGAACTCGCCGATCCGGTCGGGAAGCGACGACTGCGGATACTCGACGGGCAGCGAGCCGACCTCGGGAGCCTGCTTCACCCCGGCGCGCTGCATCGCCTCGGCGAGCTTGGCCACGTTCGCGGACTGCTCGGAAACCACCGACGATCCGCCGAGCACCGCGATCTGGGTCTCCAGTCCGTCCACGAGCGCCCGGCCGGGCGGCGACGTGGAGGAGAGCACGTCGGAGGGCTGGTCGAGCATGCGGTAGCCGTCCTCGTCGGCGAGGCGGAGCACGACGTTGCGCTGCACGCTGGCCGACACCGAGCTGGGCACCGCGCCGCCTCGATCAGCGGTGAAGGCGACGTGGATGCCGAGCTGGCGGCCATCCGTGAGGATGTCGCGGAAGATGTCGTACAGCTGCGCCCGGTTGCCCACGGCCTCGAAGTCCTCCCGGAAGCTGGGGAACCCGTCGATCAGGAGCAGGATGCGGGGCTCCTGCGGTCGTGCCTCGAGAGCCCGGTACTCCGTGATGTTGGATGCGTTCGCGTTCGCGTACCGGACGGAACGGTCATCCAGTTCCTTGCGGAGCATGCGGAACAGCCGCGCCACCCGTTCGATGTCGTCGCCCTTGACGACGGCGCCGACGTGCGGGAGCTGCTGCAGCATGCGGAGCGCCCCGGCTCCGAAGTCCAGCGCGTAGACGTGCACCGGACCGCCGCGCGGGGTGATGGCGGCGGAGCATCCGAGCGTGCGGAGCACCGTCGACTTGCCGGAGCCGCCGGTTCCGTAGACGGCGAGGTTGCCGTCGACGTCGGGCTGGAAGTAGATGGGCACCTGCTCCTGCAGGTCGGGCACGTCGGCGACGCCGAGCAGCAGCTCGGAGTCGGTGCGCTGTCGCAGCAAGCTCAGGTCGTACGCGGGCGCCAGCTCGTCGAGCCACGGGCGCCGGGGGGAAGGGATGCCTGCGACCCGTTGCGCGTCGATCATGGAGGCGACGAGGCGCTGCTGGTCCGTCGGGCCGGGATCGCGCCTCAGGTCGGCGTCCGGGTCGGGGGCGGTGGGGTCCTCCCAGCGCACCTCGCCACCGAATCGAAGCTCCGCGACGTCGATGCCCGCGCGTTCCGGCTCCCTGCTGGTCCAGCCGCCGGCATACCCCGATTGGAAGAGCGTCAGCCTGCCAGGGCCGGTCTTCGCCACTCCCCTGCCGGGGATGCCAGGGTCGAAGTGGGCGGCATCCTTCGTTCCCACCACGTCGGTCGAATCGGGCTCGTCGGCCATGCGCAGCGCCACCCGGAGGTTGGTGTTCGCGCGCAGGTTGTCGCGGATCACTCCCGCCGGGCGCTGGGTGGCCATGATGAGGTGGATGCCCAGGGAACGGCCGCGCTGGGCGATGTCGACGACGCCGTCGACGAACTCCGGCACCTCGCCGACCAGGGCAGCGAACTCGTCGATGACGAGCACCAGTGCGGGCGGGCTGTCGGGGTCGCCGCGTCGCTCGAGCTCGAGCAGATCCTTCGCCTTCTTGCGATTGAGCAGGTGCTCACGGTGCCGCAGCTCGGCCCGCAGGCTAGTAAGGGCGCGGCGCACCAGGTGCGGGCTGAGGTCGGTGACGAGGCCGACGCAGTGCGGCAGGTGCACGCAGTCCGCGAACGCTGACCCGCCCTTGTAGTCGACGAACAGGAAGGTGACGCGGTCGGGGCTGTACTCGGCCGCCATGCCGAGCACCCAGGCCTGCAGGAACTCGGACTTGCCGGCGCCGGTGGTGCCGCCGACGAGCGCGTGCGGACCCTGTGTGCGCAGGTCGAGGTGCATGGCGTCGATGCCCGCCGAGCCGACGCTGGCGCGCAGCGTTCCGGTGCGGCGAGGAACAGGAGCCGCGCCGCTGCGGTCGTGAACGGAGTTGTTCTGGCGCCAGCGGTCGACCACAGCGTCGCTCGTCTCGACGAGATCGTGGCCCAGCAAGGTGACGAGCGAGATGGATCGCGGCAGGTCGCTGGAGTCGGCCGTCACGGCGCCCGCGTCGATCACCGCCGCCAT
>NZ_JBQCIE010000124.1:0-3835 GCF_051954055.1 Humibacter sp.
GGCCGCTCCCTGCGTCCTCGTCGTCGGCGTCACCACCAGTGACGCTCTCCTCCTCGTCCTTGCGATCGACCGCACCGAGCACATCCTCACCCGACCCCGAATTGAGAGACACACCCTACGCTGGAACGATGCTCCTCGCGATCGACACCTCGGCAGGAACGTCCGTCGCCGTGGTGGACCGGGAGGGCGGCGTGCTCAGCGAGCTGACCAGGGTCGACACGATGCGTCACGCCGAGGTGATCGGCGGGATGATCCGGGACGCACTGGCCCAGGCATCCGTCGACCCGGACGAGCTGTCGGGAGTCGCCGCAGGCATGGGACCGGGCCCGTTCACCGGCTTGCGCGTGGGCGTCGCGGCGGCGAAGGCGTTCGCGCTCGGCATCGGCAAGCCGGTCGTGCCCATAGTGAGCCACGACGCCGTCGCGCTCGAGCGCTACGCCTGGGGCCACACCGGCCCGTTGCTGGTGGTGACGGATGCCCGCAGGCGAGAGCTCTACTGGAGCACGTACGGCGGGGTCGACCAGCTCGGCATCCCGCTGCGCACCGGCGGACCCGGGCTGTCCAAGCCCGACGAGCTCGAACGGGCAGCCCTGCAAGGAGCGGACGTGCCGCGATACGACGCGGCATCCGTCTCGGCCGGGCAGCTCGGCCTGCTCGCGGAATGGCTGTACGCGGCGCGGCGGCCGTTCGCCGACGACCGTCCGCTCTACCTCCGCTCGCCCGACGTCACCCCGTCGAGCGGCCCGAAGCGGGTGACGGCATGAGCGCTGTGCACGCGGACGCGGTGGCCGGCCTTCGCCTCGCCACACTCGACGACCTCGACGCGATCATGGCGCTCGAGACATCCATCTTCGTCACCGATGCCTGGTCGCCCGCCCTCATGCGCTCCGAGCTGACGGCGGCGCACTCCTTCTATCTCGTGGTGGAGCGCGACGGAGAGGTCATCGCGTACTCGGGCCTGCGCGCGGTGCCAGGTGCCATGGATGCCGACATCCAGACGATCGCGGTCGCGCCGCATGCGAGGCGGCTGGGCCTCGGCCGCGCGCTGATGGTGGCCATGATCGGCGAGGCGGCCCGCCGTGGCGCCCGCGAGGTGTTCCTCGAGGTGCGTGCGGACAACCCGAACGCGCAGCGGCTCTACGACTCCCTCGGCTTCCGGAGCATCGCAGTGCGGCAGCACTACTACCAGCCCGACGACGTCGACGCGATCGTGATGCGTCTCACGCTGGGGGAGGCCGAAGCGTGACCGCAGAACCACTCGTGATCGGCATCGAGACGTCGTGCGACGAGACCGGCGCCGGCATCGTGCGCGGCACTCGGCTGCTCGCCAACGTGATCGCCTCCAGCATGGAGGAGCACGCCCGCTACGGCGGAGTCGTGCCCGAGGTCGCCGCGCGCGCGCACCTCGAGGCGCTCGAGCCGACCATCACGGAGGCAGTGGAGCGTGCGGGCATCCGTCTCGACGAGGTCGACGCGGTCGCGGTCACGAGTGGGCCCGGCCTCGCCGGCGCGCTCATGGTCGGGGTCGGGGCGGCGAAGGCGCTCGCCGTCGCGCTCGACAAACCGCTGTACGGCGTGAACCACCTCGTCGGTCACGTTGGAGCCGACCTGCTCGACGCGGACGGCGGCCCGGGCCGCGAGCTCGAACTGCCGACCATCGCGCTCCTGGTCTCCGGCGGACACACCTCGCTGCTGCACGTGCGCAGTCTCACCGACGACGTCGAACTGCTCGGCGAGACCATCGACGACGCGGCGGGAGAGGCGTTCGACAAGGTCGCCCGCGTGCTCGGGCTGCCGTACCCCGGCGGGCCGCAGATCGACCGCGTCGCCGTCGACGGGCATGCGGACGCCATCCGCTTCCCCCGTGGACTCACGCTGCCCAAGGACCTCGTGAAGCACCGCTACGACTTCTCCTTCTCCGGCCTGAAGACCGCGGTCGCGCGCTGGGTTGAGCGGCGAGAGGATGCCGGAGAGCCGGTCCCCGTCGCCGATGTGGCCGCGAGCTTCCGCGAGGCCGTCGCCGACGTGCTCCTGCGCAAGGCGATCGCGGCGTGCATCGACCGTGAGGTCCCGCGGCTGCTGCTCGGCGGTGGCGTTGTGGCCAACGCGCGCGTTCGACAGCTGGCGCAGGAACGAGCGGATGCCGCCGGCATCCGGCTGCGCATTCCCGCGTTGTCCCTGTGCACGGACAACGGCGCGATGATCGCCGCGCTCGCCGCGCAGCGCATCATGGCCGGCCACGCTCCGAGCGGCCTCGACTTCGGTGCGGACTCGACGCTGCCCGTGACCAACGTTCAGGTCTGAGACGGCTCGCAGGGTAGTGCCGGCCGCATGGGGACAGCTACCCATCGCGCCGGATTGTCGGCACGAATAGCGTGCAGGATGCGCACTCGTTCACGGGGGTGACAGTCCGACACGCCGGACACGGCATGCATTGACACCCCTGAAGGCGGATGCCAGCATTGGCATACACAGCTTTCGCTCAGGTTCAGTCCTGAGTGATCTACGACCGGTTGCTACTGACGACCGGCCCATTCGAAAGGATCAAGCACATGTCCGATCCCAACGCTCCTCAGGACCCGGCCGGTTCGCCGCAGCAGCCGCCGGCTCCCCAGCCCGCTGCGCCTCAGCAGCCTGCGCCGCCGCAGTACGGCGCCCCCCAGCAGCCCGCCGCACCGCAGTACGGCGCTCCCCAGGCGCCGCAGTACGGCCAGCCGTACACCGCTCCGGCGCAGAAGTCCCCGATTCTGAGCATCCTGTCGCTGATCGGCGGCATCGTCGGAATCGTCGGTTCCTTCTTCTACTTCGGTGGTCTGTTCGCCATCGCCGCGGTCATCCTCGGCTTCCTCGGGCGGAGCAAGGAGCCGCAGGCGAAGGGCTTCTGGCTGACCGGTATCATCCTCGGCTTCGTCGCCATCGCGCTAGAGATCATCGTCATCATCATCCTGGTGGCGGTTCTCGCTTCGGTGAGCTCGTCGCTCAACAACTACTGATCCATCCGCGGCGCGGCGACTCGGGCATGGTCCGAGCGCCGCGTCGCGCGGTCTGACGAAAGAAGTTCAGATGTCCGACCCGAACGCTCCGCAGAACCCGGAGCAGGTGCCGGCGCCGGGTGGCGCACCGCAGCAGGAGCCGCCGGTCGCACCGCCGACGGCACCGCCCGTGCCGCAGCAGCCGTCGGCCGCGCCTCCTGCGCCGCCGCAGCCGTCGGCCACACCTCCCGCGCCGCCGCAGCCTAACGTGCCGCCGCAGCAGCCATACGGTGCGCCGCAGCAGCCGTATGGTGCGCCGCAGCAGCCCGCTCCGCCGGTCCCGCCGCAGCCTTACGCTGCTCCGCAGCAGCCCTATGGCGCGCCGCAGCAGCCGTATGGCGCACCCCAGCAGCCCTACGGTGCCCCTCAGCAGCCGTACGGCGCTCCGCAGCAGCCCTACGGCGCTCCGCAGCAGCCGCCTGCACCGCAGTACGGCGCGCCCGGACAGCCGCCCTACGGTGCCCCGCAGTACGGGCAGCCGTACGCGCCGGCGCCGTCCAAGACCCCGATCCTGAGCATCCTGGCGCTCATCGGCGGCATCATCGGCGTCATCTCGGTCGGATGGGGCGTGCTGTTCGGCATCGCCGGCATCGTGCTCGGCTTCCTCGCCAAATCACGGGAGCCCCGGTCGAGGGGACTGTGGTTGACCGGAATCATCCTGGGCTTCGTCTCGGTCGCACTGATCCTGTTCTGGATTCTGATCATCGTCATCACCGCCATCGCCTCGGCCAGCTACAACTACAGCTACTGATCGATCGACGTCACACCAAGGCCGTCCCGCTCATCGGGGCGGCCTTCGTCGT
>NZ_JBQCIE010000125.1:0-4164 GCF_051954055.1 Humibacter sp.
CTGCCACGCGATCGAGCGGACGCAGCGCGAGCACGACGATGAGCAGTCCGACTCCCCCGGCCGCGGCGATGGCGACGGCGGTGACGAGCAGGAAGATCGTCAGCAGTTGAGCCGTCGTCGCGTTCACGTCGGCCAGTGGCAAGCCGATGACGAGGGTTCCGCTAGGGAGCTGCACCGCCTCCATGCGAACCTGGCCGAGCGTTCCGCCGAGGTCGACGTCCACGGGCCGACTGCTTGGCGCGATGGCTGCGATGTTCGCGTTGGCGTTGCCCGAGACCGACTGCTGGGATGCGCTCGGGTCGCGCGGGCTGAGATAGCCGTACTTCACGTCGCCCTGGTCGCTCACCACCGCGACCACGGTTCCGGCGCTGAGTCCTGGCGTTCGCAAGACTCTGGTCACCAGGTCGGACGCCGTCACTCCGCCGGGCTCGTTGACCGCTCCCATTGCCGCGTAGAAGGCACGACTCGCGGCGTACTCCACCTGGTGGTCGAGCTGCCCGACCAGGTAGGTGCGCAGGAACAGCGCGCTCACCAGGCTGACCACCACACCCAGCACGGCGACGAGCGCGACGACGGAGAACACGAGCTTGGTACGCAGCGTCATGCGACGCAACGGATGCAGCATCCTGCGCCACCACGATCCGCCGGTCCGAGGTCCCCGGTTCGGTCCCGCCGCAGCGTCGCCCTCGTGCGGGTTCGGCGTGCCCGGTGAGGCCGTCGTACTCATGGGTTCACTCCTGACGGGGAACGGGTGGGCGCGCGACCTACTCCGCTGCCTTGATCATGTAGCCGGCGCCGCGCACGGTGTGGATCATCGGCGACCGACCCGCATCGATCTTCTTGCGCAGGTAGGAGATGTACAGCTCGACGACGCTGGAGGTGCCGCCGAAGTCGTAGCTCCACACCCGGTCGAGGATCTGCGCCTTCGAGAGCACGCGGCGCGGGTTGCGCATGAGGTACCGCAGCAGCTCGAACTCGGTGGCGGTGAGCGAGATGCCCTCGCCCGCCCTGGTCACCTCGTAGGAGTCCTCGTCGAGCACGAGGTCTCCGACGACGATGCGCGGATCCTGCGTGTCCGCGATCAGTGCGCGCGACCGGCGCAGGAGCGAGCGCAGCCTGGCCACGAGCTCCTCAAGGCTGAACGGCTTGGTCACATAGTCGTCGCCGCCGGCCGTGAGCCCCGCGATGCGGTCGTCGAGCGAGTCCTTCGCCGTCAGGAACAGCACCGGCGTCTCTCCGCCGCCCTCGCGCATCCTCGCCATCACCTGCAGGCCGTCGATGTCGGGGAGCATGATGTCGAGCACCACCGCGTCCGGGTTGAACTCGCGGGCCACGGTGAGCGCCTGCTGGCCGCTCGCGGCCGACTTCACCTCCCAGCCCTCGTAGCGAAGGGCCATCTGCAGCAGATCGGTGAGGGTGTGCTCGTCGTCGACGACGAGGATGCGGATGGGCGAGCCGTCCGCGTGGTGCAACGGTGCGGGCGCGGACCGGAGCTGGCCGCGCTCGGAGCTGGCGAGAGAGGTGGACATGTTTCCCATTATCGAGAGCACAGTCCGAGACGACTGTGCTGCAGTTATGCGGAGTCTGAGAGTCAGCCATCCGGCTCTCAAGGATCGCTCAGCCCGCTGCATCGCAGTGCGTACGGCTTCGCAGGGTCGCCGTCACTCCCAGGGCCAACGCACAAGTACGGCATAGGGGCGCCACAAACCGGATGCCTACGGTTCCTCCAGACCCCACGGAGGACCACTATGTTCGGAACCTATCTGCGCCGGGAACTGCTCGGGCGCCGCAGACAGACCATCATCATCGCCATCGGCATGGCGCTGGCGATCGCGCTCGTCATCATCGTGAACTCGGTGGCCGCCGGGGTGAAGAACGCGCAGGCGCAAGTGCTGCAGTCGGTCTACGGCGTCGGCACGGATGTCACGATCACGAAGCCGGTCAGTGCGCCGAAGGCGGGCACCGACCAGGTTCAGGGGCCGAGGTTCGACTTCGGTGCGAACTCCGGTTCCCAGGGAAGCGATGGCAGTCGCACGGTGGACTCCTCCCGGCTGAGCGTCGGCTTCGGCACGAACACGATGAGCGCATCGGCGCTCGCGAAGGTGCAGAAGACCTCAGGCGTCGCCGCCGCATCCGCCGTGCTCTCGCTGCAGAACACGAGCTTCAAGGGCACGCTCCCCGACTTCAGCCAGCGCGGCCAGGGCCGCCAGAACGGGTCGAGTGGCGGATCGGGAGCGACGGGTGGAGCAGACGGTAAGGGCGGCAGCTCGTTCCAGGTGAACTCGTTCAGTGTCATGGGCATCACACCGGGTGGCAAGGCCGTCGGTCCGGTCGCTTCGACCGCGCTCGACAAGGGCCGCACGCTCGCCTCGTCCGACAAGGGCAAGGATGTCGCGGTGCTCGATGCGAGCTACGCCAAGACGAAGAGCCTCTCGGTCGGTGACAGCATCAGCATCGGTGGCAAGGACTTCAAGATCGTCGGCACCGTAAAGCCCACCGGTTCCGACTCGGCGACCGCATCGAACGTGTACGTGCCGCTGGATGTCGCACAGTCGCTCTCCAGCCAGACCGGGAACGTCTCCACCATCTACGTCACCGCTCAGTCCGCGGCCGACGTCGACGCGTTGAAGACATCCCTTCAGAAAGTGCTCCCCGGCACAACGGTCTCGACACAGGCGGATCTCGCCTCCACCGTCTCCGGGTCGCTCGGCAGCGCGAGCCAGCTCGTCTCCAACCTCGGGACGTGGCTGTCGGTCATCGTGCTCGCTGCGGCGTTCCTGATCGCGATCCTGTTCACGATCTCCGGCGTCACGCGGCGCACTCGCGAGTTCGGAACGCTGAAGGCGATCGGATGGTCGAACCGCCGCATCGTCGGACAGGTCGCGGGCGAGTCCGTGGTGCAGGGGGTTATCGGCGGGATCGCCGGCATCGCGATCGGTCTGATCGGGGTGCTCATCGTCAATGTGATCTCACCGACGCTCACCGGCGGTGTCTCCCGCGGCGGGTTCGGCGGAGCACTCGCGGCCGGCGCACGCCGCGCCTTCGGAGGCGGAACGGGGAGCGGTTCCACGGGGACAGCGACCGGTGGTTTCGGCGGCGGTGGCGGCTTCGGCGGCGGTGGCGGTTTCGGCGGAGCAGCCCGAGCCGCGGCATCCTCGTCATCCACGCAGGTGGACCTCAGCGCACCCATCACGGTCTGGATCATCGTGATCGCGGTCGGCCTCGCGATCCTCGGGGGCCTGCTTGCCGGTGCGATCGGTGGATGGCGCGCCTCCCGGCTGCGTCCGGCCGAGGCCCTGCGCTCGGTGCAATAGGGCTCGGTGCCCGAGGAAGGAACGCAAATGTACACGCTGAAGAACGTGACCAAGGAGTACCCGGGAAAGGGGCGCAAGGTGACGGCGCTGAACGACGTCACGATCGACATCCCCGACGGCCAGCTCGTTGCGGTTCAGGGGCCGACGGGCGGCGGAAAGTCCACCCTCCTCCAGATGCTCGGCGCGCTCGACCGGCCGACGTCGGGAACCGTCGAGCTCGACCAGTCAAGCCTCGGCAAGCTGGGAGACCACAAGCTCACCGGCATCCGTGGCAAGGAGATCGGCTTCGTCTTCCAGGGCTTCAATCTCATCCCGACGCTGACCGCACTGGAGAACGTGGAGACGGCGCTGGTGCCGCTCGGTGTCCCCGCTGCGGAGCGGCGAGACAGGGCGACCAAGGCGCTGGAGTCGGTCGGGCTGGGCGACCGCGGCGACCACCGGCCCACCGAGCTCTCCGGCGGACAGCAGCAGCGCGTCGCGATCGCGCGGGCACTCGTGAAGGAGCCGGACGTGCTGCTGGCGGACGAGCCGACCGGCAACCTCGACGAAGAGACGCGGGACGAGATCATGGACCTTCTCGAGGGCCTCTGGCGTGACCGCGGCCTCACCCTCGTGATCGTCACCCACGACTCCGCGGTGGCACGTCGCGCACAGCGCCGCTTGCACATCAAGCAGGGCAAGGTGAAGGAGGTCGCATAGCGCGCCCCTGCCCTTCCGGTGTGGCCGGGCGTACCATACGTCCGGTTCACGTGAGGGTCAGGCCACGAAGACGTCGCGCAGCGTCACCGTGCGTAGCCGGCGTTCGCGGAGGATGTCGAGCAACTGCCCGTACACCTGCGTCACCGGGTCG
>NZ_JBQCIE010000126.1:0-75785 GCF_051954055.1 Humibacter sp.
ACGACTTGGCCCGCGTAGAGCTCGAATTCAGGAAGGTCGAGCACGCGCACCGGTCCGTATTCCTTGTAGACCCCCTCCAGCCGCGCGACGACCGCGCGGCCGGAGGGGACGGTGGTGTCCGTCATGCCTAGCCGATGCCCAGTTGTCGCTCGAGCCCCTGGTAGTCCGAGAGATTCGACTTGGTGACCAGGCCGACTCCGGAGCTCAGAGTGCTGCCGTCCGATTCGAGATAGGGCTTGAGGATCGCGGCAGTCGCGGATGCGCCGAGCACCTTCTCAGCGGCGAGGATGTACGCGCCGGTGTAGCCCTGCTGGTACGGCATCTGAACGACGGTGCCCCCGATGACGCCCGACTTGATGAATTTCAGCGTCTGCGCGTCCGAGTCGTCGGAGACGATGCTGACGCTCGACTGCTTGCCCGCCGAGGTCACCGCCTGTGCGAGGGCCGGTCCGTCGTACGAGTACACCCCGTACAGTCCATTCACGTCCGGATTGTTCGCGAGGATCGTTTCGGCGTCGCTTGTGGCAGTGCTGGCCTGCAGGTTGTCGTTGACCTTCTGCGCGACGGTGATACTGCTGCCTTTGAGGGCATCCTCGAATCCCTGGATGCGCTGCACGGCGTTCGACGCGGTGAGCGAACCCACCAGGATCGCCACCTTGCCCTTGCCGCCCAGCAACTGCTTCATCGCCTTGCCGGCCTGGAAACCAGCCGTGTAGTTCGGCGTGCCGAGGTACAGCCCTCCGGCGGCGGTGTCGGGCAACGGCGAGTCGATGGGCAGCACGAAGATGCCGGCATCCATGTCCGTCTTGATCGTGTTCGCGGTCGACGTCGGGTCGATCGCCGAGATCGAGTACCCGGTGACTCCCTGTGACTTCAGCGTTTCCAGCTCGGATGTCTGTTCGGTGAGCTTGCCGTTCGGCGGCGCGAAGTAGGTGCACTTGTTTGCGGGGATCCCCAGATCCTTGCACCCCGCTTCGAAGCCGACCTGACCGGCCTTCCAGTAGTCCGCCGCCACGTTGACGACCATCGCGACGTTCACCGCCGAGAGGTCCTTGCCGGCAAGCGCCGACTTCAGCTTCTGGTCGAGGTCGGCGAGCTTCGTCTGATTGAACGCGAGCGTTCCGGTGAGCGTCGTCGAGCTCTTCGCGGAGGTGGTCGACGTCTCCGTCGCCGCCGACTTCGAACAGGCGGACATTGCCCCTGCGACCAGCAGCGCGATCGCCGCGGCTGCCACTTTTGTCGTGATCTTCATCGTTCACTTTCCGTTGGTGTGTGAGTGGGACTCCCTAGTGCGGGAGGGCGAGCTCGAGACGAATGTGAGGGCTCACATTGCCGGCACCAACGCGATGCTCCATCGCTCGTCTTCGGGCTCATCGAGTATTGTGAGCGCTCACGATCTTCACTGTCAAGCGCGAATTTGAAAGAATTTGCGGGAGCTGGCTCGGGTGAGTTACGCGCCGGCCGCGTCGCGCGAGCCGAGCTGTGAACGCTAACGTATCCTTGCGCGCTAGTTGTGCGCTCTTCGACGATGAAGCAGGAGGCGATCAGTGACGATCACCCGGCGTGCCATGCTCGGCGGCACCCTGGGGCTCGTGGCGGGTGGTCTGACGGGCTGCGCAACCGCCGAGGCGTCAGGGTCGCTGATCTCTGTCGGATTCGCCCAGACCGGCGCGGAGAGTACCTGGCGCGCGGCCAACACCGCATCGTTGCGCAAAGCCCTCTCACGCCGAAACGGCTTCGAACTCATGTTCATCGACTCCCAGGGCCGCCAGGAGAACGAGATCGCAGCGGTGCGTAGCTTCGTCACACGCGGCGTGGACGTCATCGTGCTGGCTCCCATGGTGGAGGGAGGATGGCGTGATGTGCTCGAAGAGGCACGGCAGGCGCACATCCCGGTCGTGCTCGAGGACCGCGGCATCGACGCGAGCGGCTCGTCGCTCTATGTCAGCCGGGTGGGCGACGACTTCCGGCACGAGGGTGCTCTCGCCGCCGAGTGGGTCGTGGCGACATCCGATCCCGCGACCCGTATCGTCGAGCTTCTCGGCACCACGGGGTCGAGCGCAGCACTCGAGCGTTCCGCCGGATTCGACGAGGTGATCGCGGGCCACGGCTTCACCGTGCTCGACGCGCAGGACGCCGGATTCACGCGCGCCGGTGGCAAGGAGGTCATGGCGGCGTTCCTTCAAAAGCACGGTGACGACATCCAGTTGCTGTTCGCGCAGAACGACGACATGGGGCTCGGCGCTATCCAGGCGATCAGAGCGGCCGGTCTGGAGCCGGGACACGACATCCGGATCGTCACGATCGACGGCACGCGTGATGCGCTCGTCGAGTTGATCGCCGGGCGTCTCAACCACGTCGTACAGTGCAATCCGATGCTCGGACCGCAGGTGGCATCCGTGGTCCGTGCCGTGCACTCCGGTAAGCCGCTGAAGCGCGAGTACATCGCAACCGACAGGGTCTTCGACGCTCGGGCGGCGAAGGAGGTGCTGGCGACGTGGCCGTACTGACACCCGCTCGCAGGGAATCCGTCGTACGCCACAGCATCGGCGTCGCGCTGCGCAGGCCGCAGCTGTGGTCGGTCCTCATTTTGTTCGTGCTCGTCGCCGTTAACGTCGCCGTGCGACCGAACTTCTTCGAGATCACCGTGCGGAACGGTGCCTTATACGGCAGCATTCCGGACGTCGTGCGGGATGCCGCACCCCTCATGCTCGTCTCGCTCGGAATGCTGCTCGTGATCTCCCTGCGCGGGCTGGACCTGTCGGTCGGGGCCGTACTCTCCGTCGGCGGCGCTGTAGCACTCGCGGTCATCGCGGCCTCACCTCAGCCCGGATCCGCCGGCGCGGTAGCGATCGGTATCGCCTCGGGCCTCGGTTCCGGCATCCTCCTGGGTGCCTGGAACGGGATGCTCGTCTCCGTCATCGGAGTGCAGCCGATCATCGCCACGCTCGTGCTCATGCTGGCCGGACGAGGTCTCGCAATGCTCATCACTCGAGGTCAGGTGGAGACCGTCGCAAGCCCGCCGTATGCGTGGCTCGCCTCCGGAACCGTCTTCGGCATTCCTGCCGCGGCCATCCTCGCCACCGCGGTCGTGGCGGCCGCGACGCTTCTGCTTCGACGCACCGCTCTCGGGACGATGATCGAGGCCATCGGTGCCAATCCCGTGGCCAGCCGCATGGCCGGCCTGCGGGTGCGGACGATCACCTGGACCGTCTACGCGATCAGCGGTCTGCTCGCGGCGGGCAGCGGGCTCATCACAAGCTCGGACATCATGTCGGCCGACGCCAGCAACGCGGGCCTCGGGATCGAGGTGGATGCCATACTCGCCGTGGTGATCGGAGGCACCTCCCTGCGTGGCGGGCGGTTCTCCATCGGCGGGACGGTGCTCGGAGTGCTGGCGGTTCAGGTACTGACGTCCACGGTGACGTATCTTGGCGGATCACCCGCGACCTCACCCCTCTTCGAAGGCATTATCATCATCGCCGTCTGCCTTCTGCAGGCCCCGCGTACAACCGCGCTCGTTGAGCAGCTGAGGGCCAGATGGCGGGGCGTCCGATGAGCACCGATCCGGCCCGGATGCCGCTGCCCGCGTGGCCCGCCCGACGGCGGGTGCACCTTCCCCCTGTGCTCGTCGCGGTCGTCATGCTCGCAATGCTCGTGCTCGGCGACCAGCTCGCGTTCGGCGGATTCGTGTCGGCGCGCCTCGTCTCGAACCTGTTCCTGGACACCGGTTACCTGCTCGTGCTCGCCGTGGGCATGACCTTCGTCGTGCTCTCCGGCGGACTCGATCTCTCCGTCGGTTCGGTCATCGGGCTCGGCGGAGTGGTCGGCGCCGGCCTGCTGTCTTCCGGCGTCCCTGCGGCGGTCGCACTACCACTAGTAGTCGCTTCCGGCGCCGCGATCGGGCTGGTCAACGGCGTGCTCGTCGCGCTCTTCGACGTACAACCGATCGTGGCGACACTCGCGGGGATGTTCCTGGCACGGGGCCTCGCCTACACCGTGAGCCTCAACCCCATCGCGATCCACGACAGCGGACTCAACGCGCTCACGCTCGTCTCCGTGGGCGCCGGCGGCCTTCAGTTCTCGCTCGGCGTCATCCTCGCCCTGACGATCGCCGCGGCGGCGTTCCTGGTGCTGCAGCGCACGCGCTTCGGTCGCACGGTCTTCGCCATCGGCGGGGACGCCGACGGAGCCCGACTCATGGGCCTCGACGTCATGCGCACCACCGTGCTCGTGTACGTCGTGAGCGGAGCGTGCGCGGGTGTGGCCGCGGTGCTCTTCTCGTCGTACACCTCCTCGGGCGACCCACAGGCCGGCGTTGGCCTGGAGCTCGCTGCCATCGCGGCCGTCGTGATCGGCGGCACCAGCCTCGGCGGCGGCCACGGCGGGGTCGTCGGCAGCGTCGTGGGCGTTCTCGTGTACGGGGTCATCCAGTTGACCATCGACTATCTCGGAGTCGATTCCTGGTGGACGCCCATCGTGCTCGGACTTCTTCTCCTGGCCTTCGTGGTGGCGCAACGGCTGGCAGCGAGCAGGGCGGAGGTGCCGCGATGAGCTCGGCCGACCCGTTCATCCGGATGCAAGGGATCACGGTGCGATATCCGGGTCACCTTGCGCTCGACGACGTCGACCTCGACCTGCACCGCGGGGAAGTGCACTCGCTGCTGGGTGAGAACGGAGCCGGAAAGTCGACGCTCATCCGCGTGCTCACCGGCGCTATCCGGCCGGTTCAGGGCGAGATCCTGTGCAATGGCGCGCCCTTGCAGATCGCATCGCCTCGCGATGCGCTTGCCGCCGGGATCGGCGTCGTGCACCAGGAGGCGGGACTGCTGCCGAACCTGCCGGTGTCCGAGAACATCATGCTCGGCGACGAGCCGCACGGGAGGTTCGGCATCGATCGCGGGGCGATGGCACATCGCGCCGCTGAACTGCTCGATCGCCTCGGAGCGGACGTGGATCCGCGGTCAGCGCTTGGTGAGCATCCGCCGGCCGTTCGCCAGCTGGTCGCGATCGCGCGTGCGGTCCGGTCGGATCCGAGAGTGCTCGTGCTCGACGAACCCACCGCGAGCCTCGGCGAGGCCGAGACCGAACGCGTCCTCGACGTCATCCGGTCCCTACGTGACGATGGAGTCGCCGTGCTCTTCGTCTCGCACCTCCTCGAGCAGGTCTACGAGATCGCGGACCGGCTCACTGTGCTCCGCGGCGGGGTCCGAGTGGGCGAGTTCCCCACGTCAGACATCCTTCGTCGCGACCTCGTGCAACGGATGCTTGGCCGCGACCCGCGAGAGCTCGACGAGATCATCGAGGAACGCTCGCAACCGATCGCGTGTCCGGCACCCATTCTGAGAGCGGAAGGCGTGCGCTCCGATGCGCTCCGAGCCCCGGCCGACCTCGAATTGAGCGAGGGTGAGATCGTGGGCGTCGCAGGGCTGCTGGGCTCTGGCCGCACCGAACTGGCGAGAGCCATCACGGGGGTCGACCCGATCGTCGACGGTCGGCTCGTGGGCGGAACGCCTCAAGCGGAGTACCGCTCGCCTCGCGCGGCTCTCGACTCCCGCGTGGTTTACGCCTCTGAGAGCCGCGTGTCTGAGGGACTCGTGGGTCAACTGAGCGTACGTGAGAACATCACGCTCGCCGTTCAGGCGCAGCGCGGCTGGTTCCTGCGGATGCCTCGCGCCCGCCAGCACGAGCTCGCCATGAGCTATCTCGAGGCGCTCAACGTGTGGCCGTGCAACCCGGAACAGCCGGCGGCGTCACTCTCCAGCGGCAACCAGCAGAAGATCCTCCTGGCACGATGGCTCGCGATCGCACCACGCGTTCTGGTGCTCGACGAGCCGACCAGGGGAATCGATGTCGGCGCTAAGGTGGAGGTGCAGCGCCTGGTGGCATCCATGGCTGCCAACGGCGTCGGCGTCGTGTACATCTCCACGGAACCCGATGAAGTGCTGCGTCTGTCTGATCGGATCGTGATCATGCGCGATCGCACGGTCCTGGGCACCGTGGTGAACGACGACGAGCTTGATCGGGAGCTCCTGCTGACGCTGATCGCGGATGGAGGCGAGGCGAATGGCACGGACTGAGGGGAACCGTGCGGCGACGATCTTCGATGTCGCACGACTGGCGGGCGTCTCGCATCAGACCGTCTCCCGGGTCATCAACGACTCGCCGGACGTGCGCGATCAGACCAGGGAGCGCGTGCGCAAAGCCATCAAACAGCTCCGCTACGAGCCGTCGGCCGCCGCCCGCGCACTCGTGACCCGGCGTACGCGAACGATCGGTCTCATCGCGCCAGGGTCGGCGGACTACGGGCCGGCGAGCATCCAACGCTTCTTCAACGAGGCAGCGCACGCGGCACGCTACAGCGTGTTCACCGTCAGCGTGCCCGGCGACAGCGCCGGTGAGGCGCGAAGCGCCATCGAGTCGCTGTTACGGCAGAACGTGGAGGCCGTGGTACTCGTGCAGCTCGACGTGCCGACACTCGAGTCGCTGCGCGGACTCGACGTGGGAGTCCCGCTCATCTCCGTCTCGGCGCCCGGGCGTCACGGCGACGTCGTCGCGATCGACCAGTACGGCGGGGCCCGGGCGGCCGTGCAGCACCTCATCGACTCCGGCTATCTCGACGTCATCCACGTCGCAGGCCCGCCCGATCACCCGGACGCGCGCGAACGACAGCGCGGCTGGGCCGACGAGCTGGCGGACGCGGGGGTTCCACGGGGCGCTCTCTACCACGCCGACTGGTCGGCCGCCGAAGGCCACCGGATCGGGCTAGAACTCACGGTGATCGCCGGGAAGACCGCGGTGTTCGCTGCCAACGATCAGCTCGCGCTCGGCGTCATGTCGGCGCTCGCACGCCGTGGATACCGCGTGCCGGACGATGTCGGTGTCGTCGGTTTCGACAACATCCCAGAGTCGGTGTTCTTCACACCGCCTCTCTCCACCGTCACGCAGGATTTCGCCGCGCTCGGACAGCTCGCCTTGCGACGCGTGCTCGACCGGCTCGATGGAGACGAGACATCCCCGTCACCCCCGCCCATCCCGGTCGCCCTCGTCGTGCGCGCGTCGAGCCAGCGACGCCGCGGGCCGGCGGGCGACACACCGGCCGACGCCGACGTGACGGAGCAGGCTCGCGCACACGAGACGCGCACCGGCTGAGCGCTGCGCGCCCGCGGCGTCAGATGCCGCGCTGGAGGCGCCAGTATGCTGCGCTCCACTGCAGCTGCTGCTCGAACTCCCGGGGACGGGTGTCCTTGTCGATCACGACCAGCTCGGTGCCGGACATCCTCGCGAAGTCTTCCCAGGCTTCGATGCCGACGGCGTTCGTCATGACCGTGTGATGCGCGGCACCGGCCTGCAGCCACGCCCAGGCCGAGGTGCGGAAGTCCGGCTCGGGAATCCACACGGCACGTCCCACCGGCAGCTTCGGCAGCGGCTCGGTGGGCGGGACCACCTCGACCACGTTCGCGGTGAGCCGGAACCGGTCGCGCATGTCGGAGAGCGCGACGACGACGGCGGGGCCGGCATCCGCATTGAAGACCAGGCGCACCGGGTCGTCCTTGCCGCCGATGCCCAGCGGGTGGATCTCCAGCGTCCGCTTGGCCGTGCTCAGCGACGGGCTCACCTCGAGCATGTGCGCGCCGAGAATGCGCTCCTGGCCGGGCGTGAGGTCGTACGTGTAGTCCTCCATGAGCGACGCGCCACCCGGCAGGCCCGCGCCCATCACGTTGGCGATGCGCACGAGCACCGCCGTCTTCCAGTCGCCCTCTGCGCCGAAGCCGTAGCCCTCTGCCATGAGACGCTGCACCGCCAGTCCCGGCAGCTGCTTGAGAGCGCCGAGATCCTCGAAGTTGGTGGTGAAGGCGCCGAAGCCGCCCTCCTCGAGGAACGAGCGCAGTCCCAGCTCGATCGCTGCACCGTCGCGCAGCGACTGGTGCCGCTCGCCACCGCGCCGCAGCTCGGGCACGACGTCGTACAGGTCTTCGTACTCGGCCACGAGGGCGTCGATGTCGGCCTCGGATGCCTGGCTCACGGCATCCGCGAGCTCGTTCACGCCCCAGGTGTTCACCTGCACGCCGAAGACGTGCTCCGCCTCCGTCTTGTCGCCCTCGGTGACGGCGACGAAGCGCATGTTGTCGCCGAATCGGGCGAGCTTCAGGGAACGGGATGCCGCGTAGCCGGCAGCAGCGCGGGTCCAGGTGCCGATTCGGCCGCTCACGGTGGGGTCGCTGACGTGGCCGACCACGGTGGTGCGGGCGACACCCAGCCTGGACTGGATGTAGCCGAACTCACGGTCACCATGCGCCGCCTGGTTGAGATTCATGAAGTCGAAGTCGATCTCGCCCCACGGCAGCTCCACGTTCGCCTGCGTGTGCAGGTGCAGCAGCGGCTTCTGCAGGGCGTCGAGACCGGCGATCCACATCTTCGCCGGGCTGAAGGTGTGCATCCAGGCGATCACGCCGATCACGGAGTCGTCCGCGTTGGCCTCGAGCATGACGCGACGGATCTCATCCGATCCGGTGAGCACGGGCTTCCACACGATGCGCACCGGCACATCGGCGGATGCCCCCAGCTGCTCGGCGATCGTGCCCGACTGGTCGGCGACCTGAGCGAGCGTCTCCGGACCGTAGAGGTGCTGGCTGCCGGTGAGGAACCACACCTCGTATCCGTCGAGCGAGGTGGTGAGCGGGGTGCGGGTCATGGTCGTTCCTTTTGTTTGTGGTGCGGAAGTTGTAAGGGTGTGGTTCTCGACCGGCTCAACCAGCGGGACGCCCGGTCACAGCGCGGCGATCGCCGCGCGCTCCACCGCGAGGCCGGCGCTGTAGCGCTCCAGGTAGGTGGCGAACCCGGCGACGTCGGCCGGGTCGGGGTCGGCGACGTGGGTCGCGGCATCCGCGAACACGGCATCGTTCAGATACTCGGCCAGCGACCGACCGGCGGATGCCTCGCGCAGGTACGCGGCGAGCACCGCGATCCCCCATGCTCCGCCCTCCGCAGCGGTCTCGCCGACGGCCACGGGAGCGTTCAGGGCCGCCGCGAGGAACCGCTGCGCGACGCCGGCGGTGCGGAAGATGCCGCCGTGCGCGAGCATCCGGTCGAGCGCGACGCCCTCCTCGGTGAGTACGCGCATGCCGAGGCTCAGCGTGCCGAACACGCCGTAGAGCTGGGCGCGCACCACGTTGGCGAGCGTGAAACGGCTGTCGGGCGTACGCACGAAGAGCGGACGCCCCTCGGCCGTGCCGGTGACCGGCTCACCCGCGAGGTAGTTGTACGCGAGCAGGCCGCCGGCATCCGCATCGCCGTTCAACGCCTCACGGAACAGCAGCTCGAACACGGCGTCCGCGTCGACGGATGCCCCGGACAGTTCTCCGAAGCGGTGGAACAGGCCCGCCCACTCGGCCAGTTCGCTCGCACCGTTGTTGCAGTGCACCATGGCCACCGGGTCGCCCGCGGGCGTCGTGACAAGGTCGAGCTCCTCGTGCGATTCGGCCAGCGGATGCTCGAGCACGACCATCGCGAAGATGCTCGTGCCGGCGCTGACGTTGCCGGTGCGCGGTGCGACGGCGTTCGTCGCCACCATGCCGGTTCCGGCATCGCCCTCCGGTGGACAGAGCGGAGCGCCCCGTTGGAGAGCTCCGGACGGGTCGAGGAGCGCAGCACCCTCTGCGGTGAGTTCGCCGGCGGGCTCGCCCGCGGAGAGCACCGTCGGGAGGATGCCGCGGAGGCCCGGCCGCGGGACGAGGGTGTCGAAGCGGGCGAGCAGTTCGGCGTCATAGTCGCCGGTGGCGGAGTCGATGGGGAACATCCCCGAGGCATCGCCGACGCCGAGCACCTTTCGACCGGTCAGCTTCCAGTGCACGTAGCCGGCGAGGGTCGTGAGGAACGCCACGTTCGGCACGTGCGGCTCCTCGTCGAGCACGGCCTGGTACAGGTGCGCGACGGACCAGCGCAACGGAATGTTCACCCCGAACAACTCGCTGAGCTCGGCCGCGGCTGGCCCGGTCGTCGTGTTGCGCCAGGTGCGGAACGGCACGAGCAACTCGCCCCGGGCGTCGAACGGCAGGTAGCCGTGCATCATCGCTGAAATGCCGATCGCGCCGAGCGAGGTGAGCTGCACGCCGTAGCGCCGCCGCACGTCCGCGACGAGATCGGCGTACGCACTCTGGATGCCTGCCCAGACATCCTCGAGCGAGTACGTCCACTTCCGGTCGACGAACCGGTTCTCCCAGGCGTGGCTTCCGCTTGCAATGGTCACCGAAGGGTCGTCACCGATCAGGCAGGCCTTGATGCGGGTGGAACCCAGCTCGATGCCGAGAACGGCGCGGCCCGCGCGGACGGCGTCGGCAGCGGACGCGGCCGTCGCCGCTGCGGCAACAGCGCCCTCTTCTGACGACGCGCTCACGACTGGCTCCTGCGGGCATCCGTCGCCTGTCCGTACACGTTCTGGTAGCGGTCGTAGAGGCGATCGATCGCCTCCTGCGGAATCGGGATGAGGTCTCCGCCCTGGCGTGCGATGTGCACCGTACGCGCGACGTCTTCGACCATCACGGCCGCCTTGACGGCATCCTTCGCGCTGACGCCGATCGTGAAGGGACCGTGGTTCTGCATGAGCACGGCCCGGCTGCGGTGCTCGCGCAGCGTCTCGACGACGCCGCGGCCGATGGAGTCGTCGCCGATGATCGCGAACGGCCCGACCGGAATAGGGCCGCCGAACTCGTCGGCCATCGCCGTGATCACGCACGGGATCTCCTCACCGCGCGCCGCCCAGGCCACCGCGTAGGTGGAGTGGGTGTGCACGACGCCGCCCACCTCGGGCATGTGCCGGTATACGTAGGCGTGCGCCGCCGTGTCGCTCGACGGCGAGCGCTCGCTGCCCGGCGTTCCGGGGATGACCCGTCCGTCGAGGTCGCACAGGATCATGTTCTCGGGTGCCAGGTCGTCGTATGAGACTCCGGACGGTTTGATCACGAACAGGTCGGTTCCCGGCACGCGTCCCGAGACGTTGCCGCCGGTCCACACCACGAGCCCGTAGCGCACGAGCTCGCCGTGCAGAGCGGCGACCTCCTCACGCGTGCGGGCGACCGCATCCTCCTGCGTCGGATCCAGAATCGTCACTGACTCCTCCTTAGTGTTCGTCTCGGGCGCTCCGGCTTCGCGCGACGGCCCCAGGCGCGCTCGGGGCCATGTTACCGGTCACATGCGCGGGGACCAACCGGACGCATCCGGTCGGATGCTCGCTATCCAAGCGGAGCCGTCGACTCCCGCACAACCAGGCGCGGCGGATCGACGGATGCCCGCACCTCGTCCAGCCCGAGCACCTCGGCAACGCAGCGTCTCGCCTCGTCCTCGACATCGACGCGCACGGTGGTGAGCGCCGGCCGGTAGAAGGCGGCATCCGTGTTGTCGTCGTACCCGATGATCGAGACATCCTGTGGAACCGAGAGCCCTGAGGAGACGAGGCCGGAGACGAGCCCCAGCGCCATCTGATCGTTGGTCACGACGACCCCGGTAGCGGCACCGGATCGCACGACCTCGGCAACCTCGGGTGCGACGGCCGCTCCGGATGACGCCGACCAGTCCCCCGACCAGCGCGCGACAGTCTCGAGTCCCGCGCGTCGCATCGCCTCATCGAAGCCGTTCGATCGGGCCGCCTCCTCGAGCCAGTCGGCGGGACCACCGAGCCGCGCGATGCGCCGGTGGCCGAGCGCGAGAAGGTGTTCCACCGCGAGACGCGCGCCCTCGGCTTGCATGGCGACTCCGCTGTCCGAGGGCAGCGCGGCGACGCGCACTCCGGCATCCTGTTTGCGCAGAAGGGCGACGGTCGACACGCGAGGCGCCACCACCACGATGCCGTCGACGCCCTGCAGCAGCAGATGCTCGAGCGACGCCAGCGTCGACGACTCGTCCGAGGCATCCGCGTAGGCCGTCGTCACCCAGCGGCCCGCGGCACGGGCAGCCGCTTCCAGTGCAACGGCCGCGGACGACGGACCGAAGAGCGCCGCATTGGATGCGATCACACCCAGCGTGCGCGTACGTCTGGTCCCCAGCGTCCGCGCAGCGTTGTTGACCCGGTAGCCGAGCTCGAGCATGGCGTCTTGCACGCGCCGCCGCGTCTCGTCGCGCACGCTCGGGTGGTCGTTGATCACCCTCGACACGGTCTGCGTGGACACCCCGGCGAGCGCTGCAACGTCGCGCACGCCCGCGCGGCGCACGTCACGCTCGGAGCCGGCTGTTCCCATGAGGCTTCACGATAGCCGCGGCATGGGGCGCGGATCAGAGCACGCCGAGCGTCGATCCGCGCGTGACGAGCTCGGGCTGCACACGTTCGATTCCGGGCCTTGGTGCGCCGCCGATCGCGTCGAGCAGGAGCTCGGCGGCACGACGCCCGATCTCTCCGAGCCTGCGGTTCACGGTCGTGAGCGGCGGACGCGCGCCCTCGACGATCACGTCCCAGTCGTCGAACCCGGTGATCGCGACGTCGTCGGGGATGCCCACCCCTCGTTCGCGAAGGCGCTCTGACGCCCCGCGCGCGATCTGATCGTTGCCGCAGGCGATCGCATCCGGCGCTCCGTCGCCATGATCGAGCAGGATGTCGACGGCCGCGCGCCCCCACGCCTCGCTCCACGCTCCGTAAAGGGGCTCGTGTACGAGGGAGAGGCCGCTCTCGCCCACCCGCGCGAGCATCGCCTCGGCACGAACCTGGGCGCTGCGCTGGTCGACGGGCCCGGTGATGTGCGCGAGGCGGCGCCTGCCCAGGTTCGCGAGATGGTCGACCACGAGGGCCACGCCCGCCGCGTCATCCGACACCACGGACGTGTCGTGCGGATCCTGTGACGGCGCGTGCGCGTAGACGATGGGAACGTCGGTGCGAAGCGGCCTCCGCGGGTCCGTGAGCCCGCCGGTCACAATCACGCCGTCGACGTGCTGCTCGCGCAGGCGCTCGAGGTAGTACTGCTCACGAACCGGGTCGTCGCGCGTGTCGCAGAGCAGCACCATGATCTGGCCGAGGCTCAGCGCGTTCTCCGCGCCGAGCAGGATCGGCAGGCTGAAGCGACCCACCGAGTCGCCCGTGAGCAGTGCAACGGTGACCGTACGGGAAGGGTCCCGCTCTCGCTCGCGCTCGGTGAATCCGAGCCGCTCTGCGACCTCGCGCACGCGACGCCGAGTGCTCTCGCTCAGCTGTCCCGTGTTGTTCAGCGCCTTGGATGCCGTCGCCGGCGAGACGCCCGCTGCCGCGGCGACGTCCACCACGCGCACCGGACCCCGGGGCGCCGACTTCACTGCCATACGAGCCTGCCTTTGCGGTTCGAGCGACACGTTGCGCCCGTGTGGCGGAAATGTTCCGCGGCGCCCACGATACCAAGAACAGTGAGCTTGACGACGTCAACCCGTGCGATTACCGTCAGCATAGTTCGGAATTTTCCGGAACGTTCTGCCCCGGGTCTTTTGTGCCCGTCTTCTGAACCGATCCGCTCTTTGAGAAGGACCTCGACATCGTGACCGTCACCTCTCCCACCACTTCGCGCCTGGTAGCCACTGCGCGCGTCGCCGGCCCCGCGAACCCCCTCGCTCAGACGATGCTGCGCCCTCTTGCGCTCTCCGATGTGAGCCTTCGAGAAGGCTTCTGGCTCGATCGACAGCTCGCCAACCGCAACGTGTCCATTCCGGATGGTCTGCGCCAGCTGCACGATGCGGGCAACCTGCGCAACTTCGAGATCGCCGCCGGCCGCGCCGAAGGCGAAGCGGTCGGGCCGATCTTCGCGGATTCGGACGTCTACAAATGGCTCGAGGCCGCCGCGTGGGAGTACGCGCGCGAGGCCGACGAGCAGCTGCTCGCCGACCAGCTGAAGATCACGGAGCTGGTCGCCGCGGCGCAGGAGCCGGACGGATACCTCAACACCGTGGTGCGACTGCGCGAGGGGAAGCGGTACGCGCATCCGGAGCGCGACCACGAGCACTACTGCGCCGGCCACCTGATCCAGGCCGCCGTCGCGCAGAAGCGAGCCACCGGTCGTGACGACCTGCTGAACGTCGCGGTGCGGGTGGCCGACCACCTGGTTCGCGAGTTCGGCCCGGGCTCGGCGACAGGTTCGGCTGGCGACGTTGACGGGCATCCAGTCATCGAGACCGCTCTCGTCGAGCTGTACCGCGAGACCGGCGAGCGCGCCTACCTCGACCTCGCCGAGTGGTTCGTCGACGCGCGCGGGCACGCGACGCTGGAGCGTTTCGGCGGTAACTCCACCTACCTCTCCGACCGCGTTCCGGTGCGAGAGGCGACGACCGTCGAGGGGCACGCGGTGCGCGCCGTGTACCTCGCGACGGGAGCTGCGGACGTGGCGATCGAGACATCCGACTCCGAGCTGCTTGCGACCCTGGGCCGGCAGTACGACCACATGGCCGCTACCAAGCAGTACGTCACCGGTGGGCTGGGATCCCGCTGGGAGGGCGAGGCGTTCGGCGACCCGTACGAGCTGCCGTCGGATCGGGCCTACGCCGAGACGTGCGCGGCGATCGGCGCGCTGCAGTGGGCGTGGCGGATGCTGCTGGCCACCGGCGAGGCGGTCTATGCGGACCAGATCGAGCGGCTTCTCTTCAATGGTTTCCTGGCCGGTGTCTCGCTGCGTGGCGGCGACTACTTCTACGTGAACCCGCTGCAGGTGCGGCACGACGCGCACGCGGACGACGAGCGCAACCCGAAGAACGGCCGCCTGCGCTGGTTCGGCTGCGCGTGCTGCCCGCCGAACATCATGCGCACCCTCGCCAGCCTCGGCGGGTACCTCGCCACGACGAACGGCGACGGCGTTCAGGTGCACCAGTACGTGCCGGGCGTACTCCGAGCGAACACCGACGCGGGCGAAGTCGAGCTGCGGGTCGACACCGCGTACCCCTGGGACGGCGGGATTCGCATCACCGTGGCGGAGGCGCCCGCGGAAGCCATCACGTTGAGTCTGCGCGTGCCGGACTGGGCCGACGGGGCGACGCTGGATGGAGTGGATGTCACTCCCGGTCGCTACGCGACGATCACGCGCACCTTCGCCGCGAACGACACACTCGAGCTCACGCTGCCGCTGACGCCGCGCATCACCCACCCTCACCCGCGGGCGGACGCCCTGCGCGGCAGCGTCGCGATCGAGCGCGGTCCCCTGGTCTACGCGTTCGAGGGCGCCGATCAGCCCGAGGGCGTCGTGTTGGACGACGAGCGGATCGAGGCCGGCTCGGTCGCGGAGGCGAGCGCGCCCGACCTCGTGCCCGGAATCGTCGGCGTCTCGGTGCGGACGGCCCAGGGTCGCGAGCTCACGGGCATCCCGTACTTCGCCTGGGCCAACCGCGGCGGCGACGACATGCGGGTCTGGCTGCCGGAGAGCTGACGCACGCTTCCGCGGCCTCAAATTGCGGGTCGGTGAGGAAGACACCCGCAATACGGGTCCGCGGAAGCGCTGAATCACCCGCCGAAGCGGATGCCTACGACGGCCGAAGCGGATGCCTACGACGGGGGACGCGCCACGAGCGTCGCCGTTCCGGTGTGCTGTGTGCCATCGCGCACGAACGTGATCGTCACCCGGTCACCCGCCTTCTTCGTGAGGAGGAGGCGGGTGAGCACGTCGGCGCGGTTGGCCGGGCTCCCGTCGATCTTCGTGACGATGTCGCCGGGCTTGAGGCCGGCCCTCGCGGCGGACCCGTTCGGGTCGACGGACTGGATGTAGAGGCCGTCCTCGATGCCCCAGCGCTGGGCGACGGCGGGCGGGATCGGCGTGACCTGCACGCCGATGTACGGGTAGGCGACCTCTCCCGTCTCGATGAGCTGGTCGGCGATCCGCATCGCGAGGTTCACCGGGATGGCGAAGCCGATGCCGACCGATCCGCCGCCTCCGACGCCCTCGGAATTCGGCACCGTGGAGATGGCCGTGTTGATGCCGATCAGGTCGCCGCGGCAGTCCACCAGGGCGCCGCCGGAGTTGCCGGGGTTGATCGAGGCATCCGTCTGGATGGCGCCGGCGAGCGTCGCGGTGGCGCCGTCGTCGCTGGGCACGGGAACGTCGCGGCCGAGCGCGCTCACGATGCCGGCGGTCACCGTGCTGGAGAGGCCGAGCGGAGCGCCGAGAGCGACCACCGGCTGGCCCACCGCAACGGTTCCGCTGTCGCCGATGCCGATCACCGGAAGGTCGGATCCCTCGTCCACCTTGAGCACGGCGAGGTCGGATTGCGGATCGCGCCCGACGAGCTTCGCGACGACGGTGTGGCCGTTGGAGAACGTGACGCGGATCTCCCCGCCGTTGCGCGCGGCCGAGATGACGTGGTTGTTGGTCACGATGTATCCGTCCTTGCGGATGACCTCACCGCTGCCGACGCCGCTGCCGCCGGGGGCGCTCACGTTGATCGTGACGATGGTAGGGAGCACCTCGTTCGAGACCGTCACGGCGTTGCAGGAGCCGCCCGTCGACGGGCCCGCGCTGGTGGTTGTTCCGCTGTTCTCCCACCACGCGCCGAACCACCCGGCGGCCACGCCGAGCACGATCGCGATGACGGCCGCGACCACCCACACGAGCCACGCCGGGGTACCGCGACGCTCGTTCGGCGGTGCGGACGCGACCGGTTCCTGCCTGGCGACCGGATCGTTGTCCCTCGGATCCGTCACGATGCACCCCCGATTGCCGCACGCCCGCCCACGCTTCGTGACTGTACGCCGGAGCGGTCGTGCCGCATATCGCTGCGGTCCGGTATCGCCCGCAGCAGGCGATACCGGCCCCGCTGCTCAGCGCTTCGAGTCGGGGACGGCCATCGCATCTCCGAAGCCGTCGGGCACGATGCGCGATGGCTCGTCGTAGCGCATCACCGCACGCTCCGGCAGCCGGTATTCAGCCCACCCCGGGTCGCCGGTGCGAATGAACGTGACCGCGGCCGCATGCACCTCGTCTGCGAGCGCCTGTGGCGGCGTCGGGCCGGCGATGACGCCGACGCGTTCCGCACCCAGGCAGTCGAAGAAGAACGGCACGTCGAGGCAGTGCACGGCACCGCCCATCGTCGGAGACGGCCACGAGAACCGGAACAGCCAGGTCGGGGCATCCACCGTCGCCCGCGCGTCGCCGACACGCCGCGTCGGCGCCCGGAACAGAGCATCGGTGACGAACTGGCCGAGCACGGCGACGGCCGGCTCGTCCGGGTGCGCCGAAGCGTAGGCATCCGCTTCGTCGCCGCTCAGACCCGCGCGCTGCAGAGCCTCTCGCGGCTCGACTCCAGCCAGCAGCTCGCCGAGCGGCGCTACCCCCATGTTGAACTCCTGGTCGGTCGTGCCGAGCAGGAGCGGCTTGCCGGCTGCCCATCCGGATGCGATCGCCTCGGCGACGGGCGTCGGCAGCAGGTCCCCGTCGATGACCGGGCACCATGGCATGCCCTGCGTCGCGAGCCGGCCGAAACTTGCGAGCGGGTCGCCGGATGCCTCGCCGGGGTCCGCGACCGGGCCGAGCGCGTTCTGCAGCTGCAGCATCCGGATCTCATCCAGCGACGAGAACCCGGCGACCGTCGGCTCGACACCGGCAGCCTCCGCCAGCCGGCGTCCGTTCGCCTTCGCCGCCTCGAGCGAGCTGTCGGCCACGGGCCCGGAGAGCGAGATCGCGGAGCGGAACAGGTGCGCCGCCTTGGGGCTGGCCAGCAGGGCGAAAACCGACGCACCTCCCGCGGACTGTCCGGCGATCGTGACGCTGCTGGGGTCTCCGCCGAAGGAGCGGATGTTGTCGCGCACCCACTCGAGTGCGAGCATCCAGTCGAGCATGGCGCGGTTGAGCGGGGCGTCTTCGATCCAGCCGAAGCCCTCGAACCCGAGCCGGTACGAGACGCTCACGGTGACGACGCCGTCGCGGTTGAACGCCGCGCCGTCGTACCAGGGGCTCGCGGGCGATCCGGCGACGAATCCGCCGCCATGGATGTACACCAGCACCGGCAGCGCAGCCTCGGTGTCACCTGGGGCTGGAGTGAACACGTTCACGTTGAGCGTCGAGTCGCCCGGGATAGACGGCTCCGGAATGAGCGTGACCTCCTGCAGCGCCTTTCGTTGCGGGGTCGCCCCGTACTGCGATGCATCGCGGATGCCGTCCCATGCGTCGCGCGGAACGGGCGCCGCGAACCGCAGCTCTCCCACCGGAGGCTTCGCGAACGGGATGCCCAGGAACGCCGCCGACGCCCCCCGCCACACGCCTCGCACGGCTCCTGCGAGGGTCTGCACGACAGGGCGATCGGACCCGTCCGCTCCCCTTCTCGCGCTGTGCATCAGCTGATCGGTCATGTGTGATCTCCTTCGTCTCTCTATCGCACGGACTTGATCGGGAACACGAGCAACGACGACAGCACGATGGCGACGATCGCGTAGACGAAGATCGCGACATAGTTGCCTGCGAAAAGGCCGAGGAGCAGAGCCGCGATCGGCGGCGTTAGCGCCTGGGGCACGTTCGCGGCGATGTTGAGCACGCCGAGGTCTTTGCCGACATCGCCCTGCGAGGGAAGCACGTCGATCATGAGCGCGAGATCCACCGCCATGTAGGCGCCGTACCCCACGCCGACGATCGCGGTGTAGACGAACATGGCTCCCACGGTCGGCGACAGCACGGGCGCGAGCACGCCTGCGGCGATCACGATGGTGGCGACGAAGACGAACATCTTGCGCCGGCCGGTCTTGTCGGAGATGCGGCCGAACACGAGCGTGCTGACGATCATGCACAGCATCGAGACCACCGAGAGCATGCCGGCCGTGGAGCCCGCCTGCACTGGGGTGAGGTGGATGTAGTCCTCCAGGATGTACAGCTGGTACGCCGCGATCGCCTGGTAGCCGAGGATCATGAAGAACCGTCCGCCGAAAGCCCACGCATAGTCCGGATGCTTGCGCGGCGACACCCAGAACGACTTCGCGAACGCGACCCAGTTGAACGGCGTGCGCTCCAGCCCTTTCGAGCTGCGGTCCGGGTTGATCACGACGAACAGCACGGAGACGACGATCACGCCGAGCCCGAAGATGAGGTACGCGAGGCCGAGGTGCATGAGCAGCTGACCGGCGAGGATGACGCCGGCCGCGGCTCCGACGGATGTTCCGACACCCGCGAACGCGGATGTCGTCGCCCGGCCGCTGACCTCGATGCGGTCGGCGATGATCGACGACATCGGACCCTGCCAGGCGTTGAGCAGCACCTGCGCGAGAACACAGATCACGGTCAGCGCGAAGATGCCAGGCGAGAACTGCAGAGCGATCACGCAGAGCCCGCCTCCGATGCCGCCGAAGACGATCCACGGGGAGCGCCGACCGAGCCTCGACCTGGTGCGGTCGGAGAGCGCCCCGACAATTGGCTGCACGAAGATCGTGACGATCGAGCTGATCGCCGTGACGATCGCGAAGTTGCCGATCTTGTTCGCGGGCGTGAGGTCGGCGACCTGCTGCGGCAGCAGGATGGCGATGACGCCGGCATACGTGGCGAAGAGCATGAGATTGCCGACGAGCAGCGATCCCATCAGGGTGCGTCGCCGCGTCGGCGACAGCGACTGCGCCATCGTCGGCGGCGTTGCGGGCGTCGGCGCTCCGACGAGCACCGGTGGTGCGGGAACGGATGCGACGGACTCGGGTGCGCCGAGCCCGTCGCTTTCGGGCGTAGTGGTCATGGATGTCTCCTCATCGTCGAGTCGGCACAGCTGTGGGGGTAAGACGCGTCGGAGCGAGTATGCGCTTCTTCTCACTTTATTTCAAGCGTTGAAGTAAAGTGAGATCAGTGCTGCGCGATCTGGAGCGCGAGCGGGTCCTCGAGCAGCCGCTCTCGGGCATCCCGTAGCGCGCCGAGGATCGCCGCGTCGCCGCCGAGTCCGCTCGGCACCACGGGTGGCAGCACCGAGCTGCCGGCCATCAAGAGGTCGCCGTCGGCGAAAGCGTCGGCGATCGCCCCGGTCAGCTGCGGGTCGGCCCAGAAGCCGCCGATCACGACGATCTCCGGGTCGAACGACATCGTGACGATGCGGAGGGTGCGCGCGATCCAGGGCACGGCGTCCTTCCACGCCGCTGACGCATCGCTCTCCCCCGCCTTGAGACGGGCGACGAACGCGGCCAGCGCCGCCGTGAGGCCCTGCTCGGCCAGCAGGTGCTGCAGGCCGGCGCGCTCGAGGAGGAGGTCAGGGCCGGCGACCGTGACCAGGCATCCACGCTGGCCGCAGACGCACGGCTCGCCGTCGTAGTCGATCGCGACGTGACCCAGCGCACCGGCATAGCCATGCGAGCCGAGGACGACCGTGCCGTCGACGACGAGCGCGCCGCCGATTCCGGAGTTGCTCTTCAGGTACACGAGATCGCGAACGCCCGGATGGGCGGCCAGTTCCTCGCGCGCCGCGGCCGTCGTGTCGCCCACGAGCCGGGCTTCAGGCAGCCGCGGCGCGCGTCGGCGCAGTCCGGCCACGAGGTCGACCGGTCCCCACAGCAGGTCGGTGTCGGCGAGCACGATCGCGGGTTCGCCGCCGACCGGTGCGAAGGCGATCACGGTGACGTCCGTGATCGTTCGGCCGAGCCGTTCGGCCTCATCCAGCGCCTCGTTGGTGACCGTCGCGAGCACGTCGAGCACGGCATCCGGATTTCCCAGCGGGCGACCGTGGTGTTCGGATGCCCGTGCCAACGTCTCCCCCGCGAGAGTCGCGAGCAGCGCGGTCGCGGTGTCGGCATCCAGCTGCACGACGAGCAGAGCTAGGTGGTCGGCGGAGAGCAACAACCGTGTCTTCGGACGACCGCGCCGCGTGGGCTCGGCCTCCGCGCTCTCGGCGATGAGGCCGGCGTCGAGGAGGCTGCTGGTGAGCAGCGTCACGGCGCCCGCGGTGAGGCCGGTGGCCGCCGCGATCTCGCTGCGGGAGAGCGGGCCGCGCTCGGCGAGCGCCGTCGCGACGATCGAGAGGTTGCGTCTGCGCACGTCGCTGCTGACCAGCGTGCCGCGGGCATCCAGCGCCTGCTCACTCACCGTTCGGACCCGCCACTTCGTCGCGCGCTCGTCAGCCGACGAGCCGGCGCGCCTCGAAGGCGCGCCCGAGTGTGACCTCGTCTGCGTACTCCAGGTCCCCTCCGACCGGCAGGCCGGATGCCAGCCGCGTCACCCGCAAGTCCATCGCCTGGAGCATGCGGCTGAGGTAGGCTGCGGTCGCCTCGCCCTCCACATTGGGGTTCGTGGCGATGATGATCTCGCGCACCGAGGCATCCGCGAGCCGGGACATCAGCTGACGGATGCGCAACTGGTCGGGGCCGACGCCCTGGATCGGGCTGATCGCGCCGCCGAGCACGTGGTACAGGCCGCGGAACTCACGCGTGCGCTCGATCGCGACCACGTCTTTCGCCTCTTCGACGACGCAGATCAGGCTCTGGTCGCGGCGTGGATCACGGCAGATCGAGCAGGTCGTCTGCTCGCTGACGTTGCCGCAGATCTCACAGAACCGCACCTTGTCGCGCACGGTGGTGAGCACATCCGCGAGCCGTGACGGATCGTAGTCTTGCGTCTGCAGAATGTAGAACGCGATGCGCTGGGCGGACTTCGGCCCGACACCGGGCAGCCTGCCGAGCTCGTCGATCAGGTCTTGGACGACGCCTTCGTACACGTTCTACCTCTGCCATCCGGAAGCGCCGCCCCCTGCGCCTGATGGCGGGGTGATCTGCTGCTCCTCGATGAACCTGGCGCCGAGCAGCTCGCGCACGACCGCCTCGCCGTAGCGCGTGGGGCCACCGAAGCCGACGGATGCCTTCGGCCTGTTGGACGCAGTCCCCGCGTCGTTCCTGCGGTTCGGGTTCTGGCTGCCGCTGGGTGACGCGGGTTCGGTGCTCGATTCGCGCGGTGCGGACGCGTCGGTCGATGCGGCCGCGGCGGGGATACGCGTGTCCGGCGCCGGTGCGCCGGAAGCCGGGCTTCCGCTCGCCGAGGCGTAGTCGTCGGGGAACGGCGGTTCCTCGTCGTCCGGCACGGCCTCGTCGTCCGGACCGACATACCAGCCTTCGTCGTCGGAGGTCGATGCCGAGCTCGCCGGAGACGCGAGGCCCGGCGCCTGCCCGTCGGGCGCGGCGCCGCTGCGTCCGTCGTCGACAGAACTCGGCTGCGCGGTATTCGCGCTGGAACCAGAGACGTCGTCAGCTCGATCCGGCGCCGTGTCGTCGAGCGGCCGCTCGAGCACGGCGGTCGCGGCACCCGGAATGGCGACCGTCTCCCAGCCCAACGATGAACCGGAAGCAGCCGATGCGTTCGGTCTGACGGATGCGGTCGATGCACGGACACCGGCAGTGGACGGCCCACTCTCCCTGGACCGCTCCTCGTTGGCCGGGGCGACGCCGCCGGTCCGGGCGGGCCCCCGCAAGCTCGGGTCGGAGCCGCGCTGCTCGGATAACGCTCCGACCTGCTGCGCTGAGCTCGGTCCGCCCGGTCCTCCGTTACCCGGTCCACCGCTACCGGGTCCTCCGCGTTCCGGGCCTCCGGATGCGCCGCCGTCGAGCCCGGCCGCCTTCGCGACGAACTTCACGCGGATGCCGAGGAGATCGACGATCGACTGCCGCAGCACCTCGCTCGCTGCATCGTTGGCGCCGGGCGTACCGCGGAAGCTCTCAACATCGTTGGCGCTCGGGAACGACAGCGAGAGCACATCGCCGTCGAGCGAGCGCACGGTCGCCGTATAGACGACCGCCCAGGCGTTGCGGCTCGCCTCGGCGACGGACTCGAGGATCTCGGGCCAGGCATCCCGCACCTGCTGCGTCGTCACGGGACCAACCGGCGCCGTGGGCCCGTCGTCGGTCACACCGGGAGTCGCCCAGGCGGATGCCGCGCCGCCGCTACTCGCTGTCGCGCCGCCCGAGGACGCATCGCCCGCAGGGCCGGACGCTCCACCGGCGCTGGTGCCCTTCTTCGCTGCGGCGGCCGCGGCGAACGCGGCGGCTTGTGCGACCGCCGGATCCACCGACGCGGGCGCGGCCTGCTCCGCTCTGGCGGGAGCGGGCTCTGCCGGCTCCGACCTGGCGGGAGCGGGCTCTGCCGGCTCCGACTGCACGGACCAGGCGGAGGTCGCCGACCTCGCGGCCGCTCCGGGCTCGGCGTCCTGCGTCACCGGCCGCTGGTCCTGCGCCGCGTCGGGCGTGTGCCGGCTCGTCACCGGTTCGGCCGCCCGGGCCGCAGGGGGCCGAGCCGTGGCGGCCGCGGGTCCGTCCGCCTCCCCGACCGTGCTCTGCACGCCGACACGGCGCTCCAGTCGCTCGACGCGGGCGAGCGCGCCGCGATCCGTCGAGTCAGAGGCGGGCACGAGCATCCGCGCGATCATCAGCTCGAGATGCAGCCGCGGCGAGGTGGCACCCGTCATTTCGGTGAGCGCGCTGTTCACGATGTCGGCGCACCGCGAGAGCTCGGCGGCACCGAAGACGGATGCCTGCACCGACATGCGGTCCAGCTCTTCCTGCGGGGTGCCGCGCAGCACAGCGGCGGCAGCATCAGGAGACGTGGCGGCGACGATGATGAGGTCGCGCAGCCGCTCCAGCAGGTCCTCGACGAATCGACGTGGATCCTGCCCGGTCTGGATGACCCGGTCGACGGCGGAGAAGGCGGATGCGGCATCCACGGCACCGATGGAGTCCACGACCTCATCGAGCAGCGCGGCGTGCGTGTAGCCCAGGAGGGCGACTGCGCGCTCGTACTCGATGGTCGCGCCCTCGGAACCGGCGATCAGCTGGTCGAGCAGCGAGAGAGTGTCACGCGGGGAGCCGCCGCCCGCACGGACGACGAGCGGCAGCACGCCGGGAGCAACGGACATCCCCTCGCTCTCGCACAGCTGCTGCACGTAGTCGAGCATCTGTGCCGGCGGCACGAGCCGGAACGGGTAGTGGTGCGTGCGCGAACGGATGGTGCCGATCACCTTGTCGGGCTCGGTCGTCGCGAAGATGAACTTCACGTGCTCCGGCGGCTCCTCCACGATCTTCAGCAGCGCGTTGAAGCCCTGCGGCGTGACCATGTGCGCCTCGTCGAGGATGAAGATCTTGTACCGGTCGCGGGCCGGCGCGAAGATCGCGCGTTCGCGGATGTCGCGGGCGTCGTCAACGCCGTTGTGGCTCGCGGCGTCGATCTCGACCACGTCGAGCGAACCCTGCCCTCCACGGCCGAGTTCGATGCAGCTCTGGCACTTCCCGCAGGGGGTGTCGGTCGGGCCTTCAGCACAGTTCAGGCAACGGGCCAGGATGCGCGCGCTCGTGGTCTTGCCGCACCCCCGGGGCCCGCTGAAGAGATAGGCGTGGTTCACCCGATTGGTACGCAGCGCCGTCATCAGCGGCTCGGTCACCTGAGACTGGCCGATCATCTCGGCGAACGTCTCTGGCCGGTAGCGGCGATACAGGGCGGTGACCACGCGTCAATGGTAGTCGGCACCCCCGACGCTCGATCGAGTCATGTGGAAGGGCGCTCAGGGGTCGACGACGGCCCGTGAGCGACCACCCGTGCGGCAAATCGGAGACCCGCCGAGCGCCCTGGCCAGGGCAACCCGAATGGGCCGGACCTCCGGCGCACGCTGACCGTCCCCCAGTGGCGCGGAGCCGTCCACCCCCTGGACGGTCCCCTCCGCGCCTACGAGGTCATGCCCCGACACGACCTCGAACCGAGTGCAACGCTATCGATTCCCTCTATGGGGAGGTCAAGCGCCCGAGCACAGATCACCCCCTAAGACGGGGCGAACAGGATGACCGCGAGCAACTAAACTTGAGGGTTCTTCATTTGCGAGCGCCGGTAGCCTGCAGGGTCTGGCGCGCGATCTCGAGCTCCTCGTTTGTGGGCACGACGAGCACCGTGATGCGGGAGTCATCTGTGGAGATCACTCGCGGGCCGGTGTTCGGTGCCTCGTTGCGGTCGGCGTCGATCTCGATGCCGAGTCCTTCCAGGCTCGACAGCGATCGAGTGCGCACGATCGCGGAGTTCTCCCCAACGCCCGCGGTGAAGGAGATGACGTCGACACCGCCGAGCTCGACGAGGTACGCACCGACGTAGCGCTTGATGCGATGCACGTACACCCCGAGGGCGAGCCGGGCCTTCTCGTCACCGGCATCCGCTGCTCGCGTCAGGTCGCGCATGTCCTTGTGCCCGGAAAGCCCGAGCACCCCTGACTGCTTGTTCACAAGCTCGTCGAGCTCTTCGACGCCCATGCGGGTCTTGCGCTGCAGGTAGAGCAGCACGGCCGGGTCCATGTCGCCGGTGCGGGTGCCCATCACGAGTCCCTCGAGCGGCGTGAAGCCCATGCTCGTGTCGACCGATCGACCGCGGTCGATGGCGCACGCTGACGCGCCGTTCCCCAGGTGCAGCACGATCTGCTTCAGCTCGGTGAGCGGCCGCTGCAGGAACTCCGCCGCAGCCTCCGACACGAACTTGTGGCTCGTGCCGTGGAAGCCGTAGCGACGGATGCGCAGGCGTTCGGCGATGGATGCCTCGAGCGCGTACGTGTAGGCATCCGGCGGCATCGTCTGATGGAAGGCGGTGTCGAACACGGCCACCTGCGGCAGGTCGGGGAAGGCGTGCTGCGCCGCCTTGATCCCCTCGACGTTCGCCGGGTTGTGCAGCGGGGCCAGGTCGGAGAGGTCCTCGATGTTGATGAGCACGAGCGGCGTGATGAGCGTGGGCTCGAAGAACCTCGCCCCGCCGTGCACGACCCGGTGTCCGACGGCGACCGGCGGATGCTCGTCGAGGCTCGGTCCGTGCTCCCGGAACCCGGCGAGCATCACGTCGAAGCCCGCCGTGTGGTCAGGGATCTCGAGCGACCGCTCCCAGTGACCCTCCGGTGTGTCGTAGCTCACGTGCCCGGTGGCCTCGCCGATCCGCTCGACCAGACCTGACGCCAGACGCTCCTCGGACTCCGCGTCGATCAGCTGGTACTTGAACGACGACGACCCGCTGTTGATGACCAGGACGGATGACATGACCCCTCAGTTCAGCTCTGTGCCTGGATCGCGGTGATCGCGATCGTGTTCACGATGTCGTCGACGAGCGCCCCGCGCGAGAGGTCGTTGATCGGTTTGCGCAGTCCCTGCAGAACCGGCCCGATCGCGACAGCACCCGCGGAGCGCTGCACCGCCTTGTACGTGTTGTTGCCGGTGTTCAGGTCGGGGAAGATGAACACGGTCGCGCGCCCGGCCACGCTGGAACCGGGCAGTTTTGCGGCGGCGACGGCGGCATCCGCTGCGGCGTCGTACTGGATCGGACCCTCCACGAGCAGCTCCGGCGCCCTGGCCCGCACGAGGGATGTCGCCTCCCGCACCTTCTCCACGTCGGCGCCGCTGCCGGACTCCCCCGTCGAGTACGAGAGCATGGCCACTCGCGGTTCGATGCCGAACTGCTCGGCCGTCGCGGACGACGAGATCGCGATGTCCGCGAGCTGGTCGGCGGTGGGGTCCGGGATGACGGCGCAGTCCCCGTACACGAGAACCCTGTCGGCGAGCGCCATCAGGAACACGCTGGAGACGACCGAGACGCCCGGTTTCGTCTTGATGATCTCGAACGCCGGGCGGATGGTGTGCGCTGTCGTGTGCTTCGCACCGGAGACCATGCCGTCGGCGAGGCCGAGCTGCACCATGAGCGTGCCGAAGTATGAGACGTCGGTGACGACATCCGCCGCCTGCACGCGCGTGATCCCCTTGTGCGAGCGCAGCCTGAAGTACTCGTCGGTGAAGCTCTCGTGCAGCTCGGGATCGAAGGGCGACAGGATGCTCGCCTCGTCCAGCTCCACGCCGAGCTCCCGTGCCCGCCCGAGCACCGCCCCCTCGTCGCCGAGGATGGTCAGGTCGGCGATGCCGCGCGAGAGCACCACGCCGGCCGCCTTCAGAATGCGGTCGTCGTCGCCCTCCGGCAGCACGATGCGCTTGCGGTCCGAGCGGGCTCGTTCGATCAGTCGGTACGCGAACGCGAGCGGTGTCACGACCGGTGCGCGTTCGATGTCGAGCATGCGCAGCATGGCGTCGGGGTCGATGCTGCGGTCGAACAGCGCCAGCGCGCGCTCGCGCTTGCGTTCGGAGTCGGCAGCCAGCCTGCCCCTGGTGTGCGTCACGCGCACCGTCGTCTCGTAGCTGCCGTACTCGGTCGCGATGAGCGGCACCTTCGTGTGGATGCCGTCCAGTAGCCGCTCGATCGGCTCGCTGAGCGCGAACCCGCCGTTGAGCACGATGCCCGCGACCGAGGGAAACGTGCCGGACGCGTTCGCCATCAGCACCGCGAGCAGCACCTCGGTGCGGTCGGCCGGCAGCACCACGACGGACCCTTCGATCAGCCGGGTGAGGACGTTCTCCATCGACATCGCCGCCACCACGACGCCCAGCGCCTCGCGCTCCAGGAGCTGCGGGTCGCCGGAGACGAGCTCCCCGTCGACGGATGCCATGATCGAGGCCACCGACGGCGCCACCAGCACCGGATCCTCCGGGATGGCCCAGACCCCGGGCCGCGATTCCGCGGTCCCTTCCGCCGGCATGGCCGACGTCACCGCCCGCACGATGTCGTCGATCCGCTCCGGGTCGGCGCGGTTCACCACGACCGCGATCAACTCCGCGTGCTCCGCGTGCAGCGACACCACGGCCACCTCGGTGAGCTGGCGGATGTCGGAGGGGGTGCGGGCATCCGCCTGCCCGAGCCGCTCGTCGGCGCCTCGGGCCACGCGTCCGCCGAGCACAAGCAGCACGGGCGAGCCGAGGTTCGCGGCGATACGCGCGTTGTAGCCCAGCTCGGTCGGGGTGCCGACGTCGGTGTAGTCGCTGCCGACGATGACGACGACATCGCTGGATGCCTCCACCGCCTTGTACCTGTCGATGATGCGCGAGAGCGCGGCCTCCGGGTCAGTGTGCACATCGTCGTACGTGACACCGAGCGCCTGCTCGTAGCCGGTCTCCACGCCGTCAAGCTTCAGCAGAAGGTCGAGCACGTAGTCGCGCTCCGTCGTCGACCTCGCGATCGGCCGGAAGACACCGACCCGGCGCCCCTGCCGTAGCAGCAGGTCGACCACCCCGAGCGCGATCGTGGACTTGCCGCTGTGTCCCTCCGCCGAGGTGATGTAGACGGAGCTCACGCGTTGTCCCCGCCGGTGTCGGTGGAAAGGTTCACGGCTTCGTCCGCTCCGCTCTGGTCGTGTCCGACCGTCGAGTGCCCCCACGCCCAGTTGGCGACTTCAGGGATGTCCTCACCGTACTCGCGGGTGTACTGGCGGGCGGCAAGGCGGGCATCCTGCATCCGCTGACGCAGTTCGCCGTATCGCTCGGCGAGGCCCGGCACGCGGTCGATCACGTCGATCACCAGGTGGTACCTGTCGAGATCGTTGAGCATCACCATGTCGAACGGCGTCGTCGTCGTGCCGTTCTCCTTGTAGCCCCGGGCGTGGATGTTGTCGTGCCCGTGCCTGCGATACGTGAGTCGGTGGATGAGCCACGGATACCCGTGGTAAGCGAAGATGATCGGCCGGTCGCTCGTGAAGATCGCGTCGAACTCGCGGTCGGAGAGTCCGTGTGGATGCTCCGTCTCAGACTGCAGACGCATCAGGTCGACGACGTTGACGACGCGCACCTTCAGATCGGGGATCTCGTCGCGCAGCAGTTGCGCCGCCGCCAGCACCTCGAGAGTCGGGATGTCCCCTGCCGCCGCGAGCACGACATCCGGAGCCTCGCCCTCGACCTCGGTGCCCGCCCATTCGAAGATGCCGAGGCCGCGGGTGCAGTGCGCGATCGCGCGATCCATGCTGAGCCAGTTCGGGGCGGGCTGCTTGCCGGCGACGACGACGTTCACGTAGTCGACGGAGCGCAGGCAGTGGTCGTACGTGGACAGCAGCGTGTTGGCGTCGAACGGCAGGTACACGCGCACGACGTCGGCGCTCTTGTTGACGACGTGGTCGATGAACCCCGGATCCTGGTGGCTGAAGCCGTTGTGATCCTGTCGCCAGACGTGGCTGGAGAGCAGGTAGTTCAGGCTCGAGATGGGTCGGCGCCACGGGATCTGCCGCGTCACCTTCAGCCACTTGGCGTGCTGATTGAACATCGAGTCGATGATGTGGACGAACGCCTCGTAGCAGTTGAACAGCCCGTGCCGGCCGGTGAGCAGGTAGCCCTCCAGCCATCCCTCGCACTGGTGTTCGCTGAGCATCTCCATCACGCGCCCCGCTCGGGCGAGATGGTCGTCGGTCTCCCAGAGCTCGGCGTTCCACTGCTTCTCGGTGTGTGCGTACACGGCGGGCGCGAGACGGTTGGACGCCGTCTCATCCGGTCCGAAGATGCGGAACGTGGTCGGGTTGTCCTCGATCACGGTCGCCAGCCACTCCCCCAGCACCTTGGTGGCCTCGTCGACCGTGGCACCCGGATCGGGAACGTCGACCGCGAAGTCGCGGAAGTCGCGCAGCGTCAGCTCCTTGCGCAGCAGCCCGCCGTTCGCGACCGGGTTCGCGCTCATTCGCCGGTCGCCCTCCGGCGCCAGCTCAGTGGCGAGTGCGGCAGGCGCTCCTGCTTCGTCGAACAGCTCGTCCGGGCGGTACTTCCTCAGCCAGTCCTCGAGGATCTTCGTGTGCTCCTCGCTGTCGCGCGCGTTCGCAAGCGGCACTTGATGCGCCCGGTAGGTGCCCTCGATCTGCACGCCGTCCACGGTGTGCGGGCAGGTCCAGCCCTTCGGCGTTCGCAGGATGATCATCGGCCAGGCGGGAACCGCGCCGCCCTGCTCGTCTCCGGGAGCGGCGTCGTAACGGCCGGCACGGGCATCCGCCTTGATCGTCGCGATGTCGTTGAGCACCTCGTCAAGGGTCGCGGCGAATCGCTTGTGCACCTCGATCGGGTCTTCGTCGTCGAAGCCTCCGCTGACCAGGTAGGGCTTGTACCCGTAGCCGCGGAACAGCTCGAACAGCTCGTCTTCCGGGATGCGCGCGAGCACGGACGGGTTGGCGATCTTGTAGCCGTTGAGGTGCAGGACCGGCAGCACTACGCCGTCCTGCTTCGGGTCGAGGAACTTGTTCGAGTGCCAGCTCGTGGCCAGCGGTCCGGTCTCGGCTTCACCGTCGCCGATGACGCAGGCGACCAACAGATCGGGGTTATCGAATGCGGCGCCGTATGCGTGGCTCAGCGAGTAGCCGAGCTCGCCGCCCTCGTGGATGGAGCCGGGCGTCTCCGGGGCGACATGGCTCGGGATGCCGCCCGGGAACGAGAACTGGCGGAACAGCTTGCGCAGTCCCTCTTCGTCCTGCTTGATGTGCGTGTACACCTCGGAGTAAGTGCCGTCGAGGTACGCGTTCGCCACCATGCCGGGACCACCGTGGCCGGGGCCGGTGATATAGATCGCGTCGAGGTCGCGTTCCCGGATGGCCCGGTTCAGGTGCGCGTAGACCAGGTTCAGGCCGGGCACTGTGCCGAAATGGCCCAGCAGCCGCGGCTTGATGTCGTCTCGGGTGAGGGGCCTCCGCAGCAGCGGGTTGTCGAGCAGGTAGATCTGCCCGACGCTGAGGTAGTTGGCGGCGCGCCACCAGGCATCCAGTGCCGCGAGCGTCTCCGGGGCGAGCTCGCGCAGGGGCCGATGCGGGAACGCGGGATCGTAGTCCGCAGCGGTGCGTCTGCCCTCGTAGTGTAGGCGGGTAGCGGTGGTGGATGCCACGACTTGCGGAGGCCGCGCCCGCTGCGTCCCCTTCGTCTTGCGAGTCTTGGCCGATGCCGACACGGGAGCCACGAGGATTCCTCCAGACCGGCCGCGATCGCGGCCGTCTTTTCCATCCTTGTCAGGCGGTCCCGCGACGCGCCACCCCTTCGTGGCATCCCGCGACAAATGAAAAAGGACCCCCCGCGCACCCGCCAGAGCCCGGTTACCCTTGCTGCGTTTCCGCCCTGGGGGAGTTGGCCTGGATGGCGCCACGCGAGGAGCCTCATCCAGTGTACCGGCTGACGGATGCGCCTGTTGCGCCGGGCGGTGGCCCGCACCCGCGCCACTGCGCACGCCGCCCTTCACGGCCCCTCCGTATACAGCGGTCACGCTCATGCGGTGAGGTCGTATCGCGCCTTGCCACCGAGGCGCGGAGTGCGGCTGGGATCGAGCCAGGCAGGCGGGATGAACCAGACCCGGGCCCGGGTGTGCAGCGGTCTCGACCCTGTGTGACTTCGATCGACCTTGGCCCGCGGGTTTTCGATGCGGATGTCCCAGCCATCGTCGTGAATACGGTGATGGCAGTTGGTACAGAGCAGGATGCCGTTGTTGAGGTCGGTGGGCCCGGCGTCTCGTTTCCACCACAACAGGTGGTGGCCGACGGTGAGGGCCGGTGGGAGCCCGCAGCACGCGCATCCACCGTCGCGTTCGGTGAGGGCGAGTTTCTGTGCTGGGGTGAACAATCTCTTTGCTCGGCCCCAGTCGAGGATCTCGCTTTCCCCTCCAAGCACGCAGGGGATGATCTGCGCGTCGGCGGCCATGCGTCGTACGGTCGACACCGAGACCGGCTGAGCGATGCCGTCGATAGTGCCGTAGCCGGTGCCGTCTTCCAAATCAGCCAGATTCATCCGCACCACCACGGTGGTACTCGGCGCGGTCGGCACGCTTTGGCAGCCCAGGCCGTGCCGACACAACTCGGACAAGGCATCCGCACGCATCTGCGCGACGCTGCGGTCATCCGCGTCGGCGACGCTCGTTCCGTCCTCACGTCGGCGCAACATCCCTGTCATGATGCCCTCCACGGCAGCGACGATCGGCGCTCCGGTTTCCGGGTCGAACCGGCCGCTGATTGCGATGGCACCGGAGCGCTCCTGACGGATCGACAATTGCCGGTCTGCTCGCAGTTCGTCTTCCCGGGGCTGCACACCGTCGGGGTCCAAGAGCGCCTCGCCGCGGCAGATCAGCACGCGAAGCCGGTCGGGTGTCAGCCCGGGCGCCGCTTCCACCAGTCTGGCTTCCATGGCCTCCCGCGCTTCAGCGTCAGAGCGCACAGCCACCCTGTCAAGCATCGTGATGATCGCCGACGCGGCCAGCGTACCGATCGCCCCGGCACGGACCGCAGCCGCGACATGGGGATGCTTCGCCGGACGTTCTTCCCCGCTCAACGAAGTGCGTGGAGCGGTTGCCTCGCCGACGGCCACGAGTCGGATCGCTTCGCCGACGCTGGTGCCGGTGGTGGTCGAGATCATTCTGCCCGCGCTGGGAAACCCTTGCCGCTTCGCCAATGAGTCACTGCCCAGCTCTGGGCGAGACTGGCGTGCGATCTCCGCCGCGACCGGCACGAGCGCTGCGTCCACCGCGCGCTTCAATCGCCCCAACGCGTCGCCCACCGCGACCAGATCACCGGGAGCGAGCCCTAAAACCTCTCGATCACCCGACGCATGCCGCACCGCATCCAACGATGTCTGCACCGCGTCGAGAAGATCCTTCATACGACTAATCTATCACACGTTTAGTGTTGAGTTTCGAAGTTTTCTTCGATTGAATCGTATGCGCCGGCTGCCGGTCACGACTGGGCCAGCGATACGCTCGTGGAGCATCCGTCGAACGAAGGGAACGGGCATGACGCTGTACCTGGACGATCTTCACGCCGGCCAGGTGTTCGTCACGCCGGGACGCACGATCACCGAAGCGGATGTCATGTCGTTCGCCTCCTGGACGAACGACAACAACCAGGTGCACACCGACGCGGAGTTCGCGGGGCGCACCCGCTTCGGCCAGCGGATCGTGCATGGCATGCTCGGGGCATCCCTCTGTCTTGGTCTGATCGCGAGAACCGGCGTCTTCGAAGGAAGCGCTGTCGCTCTGCTCGGTATCGATCAGTGGAAGTTCGCCGCGCCGATCTTCATCGGCGATACCGTGACGTGCACGGTCGAGATCCTCTCGACGCGTGTCACGAGCTCGGGCCGGTACGGGATCGTGGAACGGATGCTCACCCTCCGCAACCAGCGTGACGAGGTCGTGCAGAGCGGACGCATGGACGTGATGGTGGCGACCGCGCCCGTCGCCTGAACGGATGCAGTTGCCGGTGCTTTCGGCGTGACGGAGCGGCTCCGGGCGTCGGGTAGGATTCTCGTCAGGCCGTTTCGGCGGCCGCCCGGAGGATTCGCCTAGTGGCCTATGGCGCACGCTTGGAAAGCGTGTTGGGTGAAAGCCCTCGGGGGTTCGAATCCCCCATCCTCCGCCGTTGTCTGGGTTCGCGACACAGGTGTTCGTCGCGAGCCCGGAGACTCGTCCTCCGCGCTATGTGAGCTGCAATCGTTCGCTTCACGGCGAGCTGCCGCAATCTCTCGACCACTCGAAGCTTCGTACTCGCGCATTCGCACCGAACGCCGCACTCGAGACCCGTCCCCTTAACTGGGGCGAGACATCTGGTGACGGGCCTTTCATGCTTAGGAGCCGTCATCGGAATGGAGAGCGTCATGCCGACTCCGTCGTCATTCGATCCGCCGAGTGTGTTGGGCTGGATTCGCAAACTGCCCGTTACGACATGGATCGGGATCGGCTGCACCGCGCTTTTGGCCCTCATCGGCTTGGCATCGGGCGGCGTGTGGCCGATGCTCGTCCTGACCGCACTTGTCGTGCTGGTTACCGCTATTTATGGTCTGATCTTCCGGCGCCGCACGTGGCTTAGATTGCCTCGGACTCGCGCTGCCGGCGCTATTGGCGCGGGAATCGCGTTGGTGATTCTGCTCTCTTCAGCGGCTTACGGAGCGGCGCACCCGATCGTGACCGAACCGACTGGTGTAACCGGTCGGGTTCCAACTTCATCGACGCCTCTCGTAACGCCGACACCAACGCCGACACCAGTAATTACCACCGAGCTCATCCACGAGACCAGCGCTATCCCATTCCAGTCCACGACCGTCGAGAGCTCATCGTTGGCGCAGGGCACCTCCTCGATCACAACTGCTGGGGTCGATGGAGTCGAGACAAAGACATACCTCGTCACCTACTCGGACGGCGTTGAGACAAGCCGCGTGCTCCAGAGCGACGTTGTCACTACCGCCCCTGTGACACAGGTGACGACATTGGGAACCTATGTAGCGCCGGCTGCCCCCACCTGCACGAACGGGACGTACGTCAATAGCGCTGGCAACACGATCTGTCGCCCAGAGTCGTCAGCGACTGTACCCAGCGGCGCGACAGCCAGATGCGTCGACGGTTCTTACAGCTTTAGTCAATCGCGACGGGGAACTTGCTCATCGCATGGCGGTGTGGCCGAGTGGCTTTAGCTACTGGACGACAATGTCCAGCACGCCGCATGCAACGGCGCGCGACAAGCGGCGCGGTCATAGTCAACTGACCCACCATCACTCGTCGAGCGCGTCGAGCAGCTCAACCGCGGCACGTGCATACTCGCTGATCCAGCGGTCGTAGATCCGCTTGATCGGCACGGGCGCGAGCGTCAGCAACCGCTCCCGCCCTCTGCTGCGGCCCTCCACGAGCTGCGCCCGCTCGAGCACGCGCAGGTGCTGAAGCACCGTCGTGCGATCGACGCTCGGAAACGCGCTGCACAACTCGCCCGTTGTGCGCGTCCCGGCTTTCAGCACGTCGAGCATCCTTCGCCGCATCGGGGAGGCGAGTGCCTTGAAGACGAGGTCGTCATCCGGCGTGCTTTCCCCCTCTCGCGACATGTGATAAAACTATCACGTGAATGAGACCGACTCGCTCTCCGAACTGCGTTTCACCGTCTCCGGGCGCGTCTCGCGTCCCTGCGCCGAGGTCTACTCGGCTGTCGCCGATCCTGAGCAGCTCTCGCACTACTTCACGACCGGAGGGGCGCACGGCCGCCTCGAGCCCGGTCAAGAGGTCACGTGGGACTTCCACGATTTTCCCGGTCGCTTCCCCGTGACCGTTCTCGAGGCGGACCCGCCGCACCGCATCGTGATCGAGTGGGATGCCCGCTCCTCCACTCGCGACGACGGCAAAACCCGCACGACCTTCGAGTTCGAACCGCTCGACGACGACACGCGAACCCTCGTCACCATCACCGAAGAGACCTGGCGCGCCACCGCCGACGGCGCCAAAGCGGCATTCGGAAACTGCGAAGGCTGGACCGGGATGCTCGCGGCACTCAAGGCGTGGGTGGAGCACGGCATCAACCTCCGGGAGGGTTTCTACCGCTGACGACCATCACACGGCGAGGTAAACCGGTTTCGCATCGAAGCCCGTCGATCGCCGCCCGATTGCGCTCCGATCTCCCGTGCGGGCGATATGCTCTGGGCGTGCCAACCGGGAGAAGTGTTCGCCTCAGCGACGTCGCGGCGGTTGCCGGCGTCTCGCTGGCGACCGCTTCCAAGGCGCTGAACGGAAGCACGCGCATCTCGCAGGCGACTCGTGACCGAGTGCGCGCCGCGGCCGACAGACTCGACTTCAGACCCGATGCGCTCGCAAGATCGTTCGCTTCCGGGCGAAGTGGAACGATCGGCGTACTGACCCATAGGGCGAAGAACACGTTCGCTCGACCGGTGATCGTCGGGGCGGTGCTGCAGCTCGGCGAACAGAATCAGGCGGCGCTCGTCTACGACAGCGACATCAGCGAGCGCAAGGCGATGACCGGCAGCATCCGAGAGCTGCAGGCTCGCCGCATCGACGGCTTGCTCGTCATCGGCGACGGCCACGAGCACGTCTCACCATCCGTCACGCACTACTTCGACGTACCGGTCACCTACGTCTTCACCGCGTCGAGTGACGCCGAGGACGTGATGTATCTGCCCGACAACCGACGAGCGGGTTACATCGCAACAAAACACCTGATCGACATCGGAAAGACGAGCTTAGCCCATATCACTGGCCCACGATCGAGCATCGCCGCCGATCGACGGCGCGAAGGCATGGTGGATGCCCTGACCGAGGCGGGTCTCGACCCCTCGATACCTGTCGTCTACGGTGACTGGACGAGGCAGCGAGGCGCCGAGGCGATGATGGAGCTGATCGCCTCTCGGGCCGAGTTCGACGCGGTGTTCTGCGGCAACGACCACACTGCATTGGGCGCCATGGAAGCGTGTGCGTCAGCAGGCATTCGCGTTCCTCACGATGTCGCACTCGTCGGCGTCGACAACTGGGAGGGGACGGTCGTCGACCAAAACGGAACCCGGCAACTGACGTCGGTCGATCCTGAACTGATGGAGCTCGGTCGGCTGGCCGCAGCGAATCTGCTGACACCGGAACGCATCCCCGGAGAGCACTACACGGCTCCCTCGCTCGTAGTCGGCCCCTCCACTCTGAGCTGACCCTTCGCCGAAACGAGCCTCAGGCATGCGGCCACAGGGCGTCTCTCAACGTCGTCTGCCGTCGCATCCGTTCCACTTCCACTTGCACTGTTGACACTCCCGCAACGGCTGTGCTTAGGTGTCAGCAGCAGGTGCGAAAGCGGTTTCGCACTCCCGATCAGTGGAGATCTCAGTTGGCACATCCAAACCACTCAGCCGACAGGTCGATGCCGAGCCACGTGCTCGTCACCGGTGCCGACGGAAACATCGGCGGTGCCCTCGTCGACCGGCTGACTGCATCGGGTGTGATGGTGACCGCCCTCGGCCTCACCTTCTCGGCTCCCACCGCGGCGATTCGCACGATCACCGCCGACGCGGCGAACGAGGGTGCCGTCGCCGACGCGCTCGAAGGCGTCGATGCGGTCGTCCATCTCGCCGCGATCGCGCACCCGGGCCTCGCACCTGCCCGCGAGGTGTTCGTGCGAAACACCTCTGCCACGTTCACGGTGCTCGACCGCGCCGGCGCCGCCGGCATCGACCGCATCGTCGTCGCGGGATCGATCAACGCGTTCGGCGTCCCCATGAACCATCACGACGTGCTGCCGGCGTACTTCCCGCTCGACGAACATATGCCGGTCGATCACGACGACGCCTACTCGCTCTCGAAATGGACCGACGAGTACACCGCGCGCTGGGCGGCGAGCCGATGGGGAGTGGATGTTCTCACGTTGAGGCTTCCACTGGTGAAGAACCGAGAGACGCTTGTGCAGGCGAACCGCGAATTGCTCGCGAACGAGGCCGAGATCGCGAGGCTCGGGCGTGAGGGATGGTCGTATCTCGTGCTCGACGACGCGATCGAGGCGATAGTGCGTGGCCTCGTCGCGCCGTTCACGGGGGCTCGCGTGGCGCTGCTGGCCGCCGAAACCACGCGGCTCCCGATCGCCACTGAGACTCTGCTGGATCGCTACGCCCATGGCGTGGAACGGCGGAAGCGATTCCCGGGGCGGTCCTCTCTCGTGGATACGACGTCCGCCCGCGAGCTTCTGGGCTGGACGCCTCGCCACTCGCTGGACGTCGACCCCGAGCTCGTCCCGGAGGTGACGCGATGATGCTCGATGAGCTGACTTCATTCACCCAGCCGTGGCCCGCACGCGACGAGCTGCGCATCACCGGTGTCACGGCGATCGCCACGGCACCGGGCGGTATCCCCCTCGTGGTTGTGAAGGTGACCACGAGCGACGATGGCCTCTACGGTCTGGGGTGCGCCACGTTCACTCAGCGCTGGCGTGCGGTCGTGACCTACGTCGAGGAGCACCTCGCCCGTCTGATCGTCGGGCGGCATCCTGCGGACATCGAAGACCTCGTGCGCTTGGCGCGGTTCTCGTCGTACTGGCGCGAAGGACCCGTCGGAAACAACGCCATCTCCGGACTCGATCAGGCCCTATGGGATATTGCGGGCAAACGCGCCGGGCTACCGGTGTACGAGCTGCTCGGCGGGCGCGTGCGCGCGGCGGCCGACACCTACCTCCACGCGGAGGGGGCCACCATCGAGCAGGCGCTCGACCAAGCCGAGTTGCTGCGCGACCGAGGGCTGCGACACGTGCGGATCCAGGTCGGGGCATCGGGCGCTGGACACTACGGAGCCCGCCCGACGCGCCTGGTGACCGACCCGGACGCGCCTTATCCCCAAGGGTGGCAGGTCTCGGAGTACCTGGCATCCGTTCCCAGACTCTTCGAGGCCGCGCGGGAGCGGCTGGGCGAACGGCTGGAGTTGTTGCACGACGTGCACTCGCGCCTCACCCCGAAGCAAGCCGTCGTTCTGGCCAGGTCCCTCGAGCCGTACCGCCTGTTCTTCCTCGAAGACGTACTCCCGCCCGAGCATTGGGACCGTCTGCCCGAAGTGCGCGAGAACTCTCCCGTTCCGCTCGCCGTCGGCGAGCTGACCACCTCGGTCACCGATGCAGCACGGCTCGTGCTCCACGGCGGAGTCGACTTCATCCGTTCGCATGTCTCCGATCTGGGCGGTCTCACCCCCGCGCGCAAGGTCGCCGCGGCCGCCGAACTCGTCGGCGTGCGCACGGCGTGGCACGGTCCGGGCGATACCTCGCCCATTGGGGCCGCCGCGAACGTGACCCTCGACGTGACGAGCCCCGCCTTCGGCATCCAGGAGGGCCACGAGTATCCGGATGCCGTCCACGACGTCTTCCCCGGAACCCTCCGGATCGAACGCGGCTGGCTGCGCCCCAACGACGCGCCGGGCTGGGGCATCGACCTCGACGAAGCTGCCGCGGCGCGCTTTCCACCAGAACTGTCCGGGCACGACGCGTGGGCAGCGAAGGTCCGTGGGCTGGACGGCGGACTCATCGCACCATAGCCCCTCCGCCGACCGGGACCCGCGGTCGGCTTCACCGAGCACCACCAACACAACGAAGTGAGGACATTATGAGAAAAGCGATTCGGCGAACTCTTGCGCCGATCACCGCTCTCGCCTTGGCCGGAGTCGCCCTTGTCGGTTGCAGTTCGAGCGGATCGGATGCCGGTGGCAAGGTGACGATCACCGTCGCCAACGAGCCCACTAGCGATCAGACCGCCGCGCTGAAGGTCTACAAGCAGCAACTCGCGTCATTCGAGAAGGCCAACCCGAACATCACGGTCAAGCCGAGCACGACGACCTACAACGCTCAGACGTTCCAGGCGCTCGTGGCGTCGGGCAAGATGCCGGACGTGTTCTTCGTGCCGTTCACGGACATCCAGTCCCTGATCGCACGAGGCCAGGTCGCGGACATCACCGACGAGTTCAAGGCCGACCCGCAGGCATCCAAGGTCAATCCGACGGTGGAGAAGGTCGCTCAGGCAAACGGCAAGACGTACGGTGCCGCCGTCGGCGCGTACTCGATGGCGCTGATCTACAACCGCTCCCTCTTCACAAAGGCCGGACTCGATCCCGACAAGCCGCCGACCACGTGGGACGAAGTGCGGGCCGACGCCAAGGCGATCACCGACAAGACCGGCAAGCAGGGCTACATGACGATGACCACCAACAACACGGGTGGCTGGTCGCTCACCACCATGAGCTACGCCTTCGGCCACACGATCGAGTCGAAGGACGGCAAGAAGGCGACCGTCGACAACCCCGCCACCAAGAAGGCACTCGAGATGTACCAGCAGATGCGCTGGCAGGACAACTCGTTCGGCTCCAACTTCCTGCTCAACCAGGACGACGTCTTCAAGCAGATGGCTGCCGGAAACGTCGGCATGCTGGTGAATGGCTCGGATGCCTATTCCACGACGGTCGTCACCGATGGCATGAGCAAGGATGACTTCGGCCTCGCGCCGCTACCTCAGGCGAGCGACGGCCTTGGAACGCTCGGCGGCGGCACCATCGCGATCTTCAACCCGAAGGCGACCAAGGAGCAGATCAGCGCGGGCCTCAAGTTCGTCGACTGGATCTACTACCACCAGTACTTCGACAAGAACACCGCCGTCACGACGGCGAAAGCCACCGTCGCGGACGGTGGAGCTGTGGGCGCACCCGGCCTTCAGCTGTTCGATGACTCCACCAACAGCCGGTACCTGTCATGGGTGAAGGACGAGATCAACGTGCCACGCCAGAACTACAAGGCCTACTTCGACTCCAGCACGACACTGCCGCTCGTTCCGGAGCCGATGACGCAGGCGCAACAGGTGTACAGCATCCTCGACAACACGGTTCAGGCCGTGTTGACCAATAGGGGCACTGACATCGATTCGCTGCTGCAGAGCGCTCAGACGCAGGTGCAGTCGGCGGTCAACGGGGGTTGATCTCCTCGGGGCCGCCCCAGCAGGGGCGGCCCTCTCTTCTCGTAGGAGCCTCATGCGATGACTCGAATCACTTCTTCGGATCTGCCACAAGCGGCTGCGCAACGCTCGACTCCGCGCGCCGCCGCACCGGCGGCCACGGTCGCGCGGCGCGAGCAGCCGCGGACGACAGGCATCAGTATCGGCCGGTGGGTGCGCTCCGGTGGCCTCTCGACGCTGATCTTCTTCCTTCCGATGCTGGTCGTCTTCGCCCTCTTCAGCTGGTGGCCGATCCTGCGATCCCTGCCGCTGAGCATGGAGCAGACGAACTTCATCTCCACGCAATGGGTGTGGTTCGACAACTTCACACGCGTGCTGAGCGATCCGCTATTGCCGACGGCCTTGCTCAACACAACGTGGTTCACCGTGCTCGCCCTCGTCATCGGATTCCCCGTGCCGTTGTTCCTCGGCATCGCCATCGGCGAACTGCGACGATCCAGACAACTTGCGGCCGTCTTCGTCTACTTGCCGGTCATCCTGCCGCCCGTCGTCGCGGTGTTGCTTTGGCAGACCTTCTACGATCCGAGCGCACAGGGCGTGTTCAATACGATCCTCGGTTGGTTCGGACTCGGACCACTGCCGTGGCTCAACAGCGCGGGCCTCGCGATGCCCTCGATCGTCGTCCAAGCGACGTGGGCGTCGTTCGGCACGGCAACGATCGTCTATCTCGCGACCATCATGGGCGTTCAGACCGAGCTCTACGATGCCGCCGAGGTGGACGGTGCCGGGATCTGGAAGCGGATCTGGCACGTCACGCTTCCCCAGATGCGCGGCGTGATCCTGATCCTGCTCCTGTTGCAGTTGATCGGCACTTTCCAGGTCTTCACCGAGCCTTATGTGATGACCGGCGGAGGACCGGAGAACCACACCCTCACGTTGCTGATGCTGATCTTCAAGTACGCCTTCGTGGCAGGGAACTACGGCATGGCGACCGCACTGAGCGTGCTGCTCGCCATCGGCCTGGGCATCCTGTCGTTCGTCTATCTACGCCTCACTCGACGATGGAGTCCATCATGACCCGTGCAGCGGACCTTCAGTCGGGGCCACGGCGTGCGCCTCGCCAAGTCTTCGAGGCCGGCGAACGCAGCATCATCTCGCCTCTCGATCGCCGACGTCCGGTGGTTCGAGCAGTGGTCTGGGTGGGCACCGTTCTGGTTCTCGTCGGCATCACCGTGACGTGCGCCGGGCCATTGCTCTGGCTGTTCAAGGCGGCGACGTCGACATCGAACGAGATTCTGGCGAACCCGTTCTCGCTCTGGCAGAGCGGCATTCACTGGGAGAACTTCGTGGAGGCATGGACGAAGGTCAACTTCGGCCAGTACTTCCTCAACACCCTGTGGACCGTCGGCGGCACGACCATCGTCGGCCTCATCGTCGCCACCACCGGCGGGTACGGGTTGGCGATCCTGAAGCCGAAGTACAGCAAGGCGGTCTTCATCGCAGTGCTGGCAACGCTGTTCATCCCCGGAGTGATCTCGCTCGTCTCGCTCTACCTCACGATGAACGACCTGAACCTGCTCGGCACCTACCCCGCCGTATGGTTCCCGGCGGCGGCGAACGCGTTCAGCATCCTGCTTGTGCAGAGGTTCTTCGCGGGCATCCCTCCCCAGATCTTCGAGGCTGCACGCATCGACGGTGCAGGGCCGTTCCGCATCTTCTTCTCACTCGTTCTGCCGCTTTCCCGCCCCGTCATCGGCGTCGTCGCGCTGCTCACGGCTATAGCGAGTTACAAGGACTTCCTCTGGCCGTTGCTAGCCCTCCCCGATCCCGCCACCCAGCCGATCTCGGTCGTACTGCCGTCGTTCTCCCACAACATGCCGCTTGCGCAGTTCATGGCGGTGCTCTTCGTGTCGGTGCTCGTTCCCGTCGCGCTGTTCATGGTCTTCCAGCGAGACATCCTGCAAGCGGCCGGCAATTCCGGTGCGGTGAAGGGCTGACATGCGCATCTCCTCGGTGGAGACGTTCCGCGTCTCTCAGCGCTTCCTCCTAGTGAAGATCGGTGCCGACAACGGCCTCTCCGGCTGGGGCGAAGCGACCTTGGAAAGCAGGGCAGCGACGGTTGCGACTGCGATAGGCGAGCTCTCGACGATCCTGCTCGGTGCCGATCCGAGACGAATCGAACTGCTCTGGCAACGGATGTACAAGGGCGCGTTCTACCGCGGCGGTCCGGTTCTCGGATCGGCTGTGGCGGGCATCGATCAAGCCCTCTGGGATCTGAAGGGCAAGTCGCTCGGGGTTCCCGTGCACGAGCTGCTCGGCGGCCCGACACGAGACAGGGTACGCGTCTACACATCGGTGCCGGACGGTGAGGCCGACGCCATGATCGCCAGGGCTCAAGAGCTGGTGACCGCTGGATACACCGCACTCAAGACCGCGCCGCCTGCACCGCTTCGTCATCTCGAGTCCCCCGGAGTCATCGACGGGATTCTCGAGAAGTGGTCGGGGACCCGCGAGGCCGTCGGGGCAGGGGTGGATCTGGCATTCGACCTGCACGGCCGTTTCTCCATCCCGGGAGCCAGACGACTGTTGGACAGGCTTGAGCCGATCCAGCCTCTCTTCGTGGAGGAGCCGCAGCCACCGGAGCTGCAGCGGGAAATCGCGCGGATCTGCGCGTCAACGACGATCCCCATAGCGACCGGGGAGCGGCTCTACGATCGCTGGGAGGTCAGCGATGTGGTCGGTTCGGGCATCGCCGTCCTCCAGCCGGATCTCGCCCACGCGAACGGCATCAGCGAGGTCGTACGCATCGCCGCGCTCGCCGACCTGTACGGCGTGCACATCGCTCCGCACTGCGCTACTGGCCCCCTGGCATTCGCCGCGTGCCTTCAAGTGGCGTTGGTGATTCCGAACTTCCTGATCCAGGAATCGCCACTGGACGTGCACGAGCCGGGCCGGCACCCGTGGTGGCGGTTCATCGCGGCGACGCCCTTCCGATTCGACGACGGCCACATCGAGGCGCCGTCGGCACCGGGACTGGGCGTTGCCGTGGACGAAGACCTGGTTCGCGAAGCTGTGGACGAGCGTCGCGACCTTTCTGCAGAGAACTCGCCCATTCTGACCGCCGCGGACGGAGGATTCGCCGAATGGTGATCGATACCCTGGCAGAGGATCCTCTCGATCTGGCATACTCCCGATCCACGCTGCCGTCGTTATGGTCCGACGCTCCGACAGGATCGACCGCCGAGCAGTGGGCCCAGGCGTGGCGGCGTCGGCGAACGCAACTCGTGGACGCGCTCGGGGCAACCGTGTACGGGGTAACGCCCGCCGGAGGCGGCCTACGTTCGTCGACGCTGATCTCTGAGTGCGCGGCGCTCGGGGGCACGGCGCTGCGCCGCGAGTACGAGCTGACTGTCGAGGGCCCGCGTGGAACCCACACCTTCGACCTGCTGCTTCACCTGCCGGCAGGCGTCCGCGGGCCGGTTCCCGTGTTCCTCGGGCTGAACTTCAACGGCAACCAGGCGACCACGTCGGAACCCGGATTGCGGGTCGACACGGCTCGACGCTCAGAGGCGGTGGTGGAACACGAACCCGGGGGGCGAGGCGTTCGAGTGATCGATCGGGTCGTTCTGGATGCGAATGCGCCGATCGGTTCCGACGCGGAGATGTGGCCGGCACGCGAGATCGTGAAGCGAGGATACGGGCTGGCGACGGCCCACAATTCCCAGATCGAAGAGGACCGCCCATTCGACCGCGCGCCCGGTGTCGGCTCCCTTTTCGGAGACGACGCAGGCTGGGGCGTCGTGGGCATGTGGGCGTGGGGGTTGTCTCGCGCATTGGACGCCCTCGAACTCGCGCCCGATGTCGACGCGCACGCCGTCATCGGTGTGGGCCACTCGAGACTGGGCAAAGCGGCCTTGTGGGCCGCGGCGCAGGATGAGCGGTTCGTCGCCGCCGTCTCCAATGACTCCGGATGCGCCGGCGCGTCCTTGTTCCGTCATCCCGGCGGCGAGAGCCTCGCATCCATCGCCGAGGTGTTCCCGCATTGGTTCATCTCCACGTTGCGGGACTACGCGGGTCGGGAAGCAGAGCTACCCGTCGACCAGCACCAGCTACTGGCATCCATCGCACCGCGCGCCGTGCACGTCGCCAGCGCTACCGAGGATCGCTGGGCCGACCCTCGCGGTGAGTTCCTCGCCGTCGTCCATTCCAGCCGCCTGTTCCAGTCATTCGGCGCGCGGGCACTCCTACCCGGTGATGCTTCTCCCGGAATGGATGTCTGCCCATCGACGGCGGTACGGATTCCGACCCCTGATCCCGGCACTTCAGTGGGCGATCGGCTCTCTTACCACCTGCGCGCCGGCTCTCATCGCATGGTCGCTGAGGATTGGGCCCATTTCCTCGACTTCGCAGATCGCATTCTCACCCCCTGACCAACGGCGTTCACGCTCACCCGCCACCCCTACGCAACATCCGATTCGAACGAGGGAGTTCGCCCATGAAGAGGCGCTCGATCTATCTCATGACCTCGATGCTCGCGCTCGGCGCTCTCGTGGTTCCGACCGCGGCGCAGGCAGTCTCGGGGGCCAGTACGGCACCCGCGAGTGCTACCCGCGCGACTGCGGCGGCCACTGCCAGTCCGAGCGACTGTCCGCCGACGACGCCGAATCCCACGACGGACAACGTGACCGATTATCAACTCGACTCGAATGCGGTGTTACCGGGCAAGTGGTCGTACGAGGCCGTCAACACGGACAACACGGTGAGCATGCTCCACAAGGGCGGCTCCGGCGTCTTCGCGGCAGATGAGTGGGCGCTCGATGTCACGAAGCCCGAGCATGCCTGGTACGTGAAGGCGGATGGCTCGATCGGTACCGACTGGCGACCCATCTCCGAGACGTACACGGTCCCCGACGAAGCGGACGGAAAGCCCGTTCACATCAGTGGGTCGTTCACTTCGCCCGGTGGCCGCTTCCGGATCCTACTGGCGCACGACGGCAGCTCCGACAGCATCTCCGGCCCGTTCCAGGAACTCTTCTCGTACACGGGCACCTCGACGTCGTTCGACAAGACTTTCACCGCCGCTAAGGGTGACGACATCCTGTTCGTGAGTGATTCGGTGCAGACGTGGTGGGTCGCCGGCAAGCTTAAGGCGACAGTCACCTCCGAGATCAACCCGCCAGCGGCGGACGTCACCTCGTCGCCGGCGGTCGGAGCCATCGATGCAGGCAAGAGCGTGACGCTGTCGACCACCACGACGGGAGCCTGCATCCGCTACACGACCGATGGCAGCGATCCTCTCAGCTCCGCGACCGCGTCCGTCTACAGCAAGCCGATCACGATCAGCGCCGACACCGACATCAAAGCAGTGGCCGTGGGCAAGGGCGGAGCGCCCAGTTCGGTCTCCGACCTGCCCTACGTGATCAACGAGCCCTTCCGCGCCTTCGCCGGTGTGAACCAGGGTCCGACGACAGGGCTCGTAGCAGGCATGCAGTGGGACCGACAGGACTTCGACTGGGGAACCGTCGAACCGTCGAAGGGGCAGGTCGACCAAGCAGCTCTGGCGAAGTACGTGCAGCAATTCACCGAGGCGAAGGCGCACGGGGTGACCATCCTGCCGGTCCTGGACTACACCGCTCCGTGGGCGGCGAACCGCACGGGCTATTCCTACGAGTTCCACGGCAACACATACGAGTACGGTCCGGTCACCGGCACCCAGGGCGGCAACTTCATCCGCGAGCTCATCACGAAAGATGCGTCGGGCAAAGTGCTCTCCGACACGACCGTGCAGACCAGCATCGGTCGCACCCCTCCGCAGAACATCGACGACTGGAAGAACTTCGTGAAGCTCGCGGTCGACACTCTGAAACCGCTCGGAATCACCTACTACCAGGTGTGGAACGAGGCGTACCCGGGGTCTGGCTTCTGGGAGGGCGGCATGGATCAGTACATGCAGGACATCCAGCTCCCCGCCTCGCAGGTGCTGCACGACGCAGGCATGAAGCTGGTCTACGGCGGATGGATCTGCGGAGCACCGCTGAGCGAGTACATCGCACTGCTCGACAAGTGGCACGCCTGGAAGTCAGTTGATGTGTATGACATGCACTACATGCCGATCGGCACCATGCAGACGTTGTACGCAGCAGCGCAGAAACGAGGGATCAAGCATCCGTCGATCTGGCAGACCGAACTCGGCTTCACAACGGAGGACAAGTTCATCGCCGACATCTACCCGCGGGTGTTCCATTGGGCGCTGTCGAAGGGAGGGAACAACCCCGACCAGTTCAAGCTGATCTACTTCGCCGACTGGTCACCCAACGATCCCGCAGCCTTCGGATACAACCGCACCCTGCGAAGCGGTGACGGACTGTCGACCAAGGGTAAGACGCTCGTCACCCTGGCCGGCCTTCTGAACGGGGCCAAGGCCACGACCTACGACAGCTTCAGCACGGATCCGGGCCTCAAACCGGAGATGAACGAGGCGTTGTCGACCGCGAACGGATTCCTGATCGACGGCAAGCGCATCGTGCTCGCCATCGACATGAAACGACAGAACCAGGCCGACATCTTCGAGGACCAGTCGACCGGGGACACGATCCACCTCGACTTCGGCACTCCGATGATGACCGTGACACTGCGCAATGTACACGACGTGAAGTCGCTGGATCGGGTGGATCTCCTCGGCAACCGAATGCCGTTGACCTGGAAGACGGTGTCGCATGACACGATCCAGGCGCAGGTGCCGATCATCGATAGCGATCCCACCGTGCACGCGCTCAACCAGACCGAGAACGAAGACGTCTTCTATTTGGAAGCGGACCAGGGCTGACCCGGCAGGTCACCCGCCGTTGCCCTTCGTGCCGCTGTTCCCCTTCCCGTGACCGTTGCCGTTGCCGTTGCCGTTGCCGTGACCGTTCCCGTTGCCGTTCCCCGGCGGGTTGTTCACCGGGGCGGGCCCTTGGGTGTCGCTCGGTTGCGGCGTCGGTGTCGCCGTTCGCACGGTCGTGATGACAACGGTCGGCACGGGCGTGTGCGCACCTGGATGGGGCTGGCCGCTCAAGGATGTCCACGCCACGACCGCGCCCGCAATGGCGAGGGCGGCCAGCCCAGCGGCGATCCCGACGGCAAGGGGCCGTCTACGCGGTGACGCGCTCGTAGGAGATGTCGGCGCTTCCGTCTCGTCCAGATCGGGAACGAAAGGGGCCATCACGACGGTCTCGCCCGTGAGCTCGTGCTCCGCCGGCACTGGCTCGACGATCATGGGGACCGTGGGCACGGTGCTCATGACAGCGGTCGGCAGGTCGCGAATGACAGGCAGTTCGCCGCGATTGACCAGTGAGTCGACGGAGTCCACGAGCTGGGTCGCGGTGGGCCGGCTGGCCGGATCCCTCTCCGTCATGGCGACGAGCAGCGCGCGCCAGCCCTCTGACAGGCCGGATGGAATCAGGGGGCTGCGCGCGAGGCGAGCCACGGCGGCTTCCGGGGCGGATCCCGGATACTCGCGGTGACCCGTCAGACACTCGAGCACGACAAGGCCGAGCGAGTAGATGTCGCTCGGTGGGCCCACCTCGCCGCCCGACACCTGCTCGGGGCTGAGGTACGCGGCGGTGCCCAGAACCATTCCGGCTACCGTGATCCGTTCTGAGCCGCCCAGCTGCGCTATGCCGAAATCGACGAGCTTTATCGAGCCGCGCGCATCTTCGATCAGGATGTTCTCCGGTTTGACGTCACGATGCACGATGCCGCGTTCATGCAAGTGGGTCAACGCACCGGCCAGATCACTGCACACGCGCAGTGCGAGATCGGGATCCGATGGATCACGGTCGATCCGATGGCGCAAGGACTCGCCTTCGACGAGTTCCATAACGAGAAAGGCGGGCTGCCCCGCGTCCCCGGACACCGGCCATTCCGCGTCGAACAGCGTAACCAGATGCGGATGACTCGCGGATGCGAGCACGTGCGCCTCGCGAAGCCTGCGCTCGCGGTCGGCGGCGATGGGCTCGTCGGAGGCGAACACCTTGACGGCCACCGATCGCTCGAGCTTCTCGTCCCACGCGCGGTAGACGGTCGACATCCCGCCTCGGCCGAGTACCTCGCCGAGACGATATCGCGCCGCCAGCGTCGCGATCGGCGATACATCGCCGCCTTCGGGCATGCGTCACCTCCGGGTCAGCACCCCACCGTACGAGATGGCTTCCGAGAATCCCATGGGTTGACGCGGCTCCTGGCCGGGGTTGACGTTCGGCACCACACCATGGTTCCGATCGCGCTGATTGATAATTCGATCACCAAATTGAGTGAAAGTGACCGCTTTTCCCCATTTCCAGTCACGACGTTGCGGGCCTAGTGTGTGAAGCATCCTCCTTTTGGGGGCCACACGAACAATGGAGATCGCATGGGAAAGGGTCGTACTGCCGCGCTTGCGAGCGCAGCGGTCATAGCTGCCGGACTGCTGGCAGCCCCGAATGCGGTGATGGCCGCGACGGTGCCGAGTTCGAGCGCCGCAACCGCAACCGCGTCGTCATACAACGGTCTGGCGCTCACCCCGCCCATGGGGTGGAACGACTGGTCCTACTACCAGTGCAACATTGACGAGAAGCTGATCCTGGACCAGGGAGCGGCGCTCGTCTCGAGCGGCCTGGCGAAGAAGGGCTACAACACCGTCACGATCGATGACTGCTGGATGCAGTCCCGCGACCCGAGCGGCGTCCTGGTCGCGAATCCCACCACCTTTCCGGACGGCATGAAGTACGTCGGCGACAAGCTGCATGCGATGGGATTGAAGTTCGGGATCTACGAGGACTCGGGCACGTACACGTGCGGTGGTTACCCCGGCAGCTGGGGTCACTACAAGCAGGATGCCGACACGTTCGCCTCGTGGGGCGTCGATTACGTGAAGCTGGACGGCTGCAACGTTCCTTCCGTTGCGGGCCAGACCGCGGCTCAGACATACATCGACGCGTACAACCAGTTCAGCCAGGCACTCGTCGACACGGGCAGGCCGATCGTATTCTCCGACTCCGCGCCCGCCTACTTCCAGGGCACATCCGACTGGCAGGCCGTGATCTCAGCATCGAGCAAGGTGGCCAACCTCTGGCGAGAGGGGGCCGATACCGCCCTCGGCCAGCAGAGCGCAGCAGCGAAGTGGAGCGCGATCGCGTACAACTACTCGTACAACGAGCCGCTCGGGCAGTACGCCGGTCCCGGGCACTGGAACGACCCCGACTTCCTGCTCGCCGGCGACTCCGGCCTGAGCACGACGGAGATGCAGAGCCAGATGTCGTTGTGGGCGGAAATGGCTGCGCCGCTGATCAGCAGCACAGACCTGACGAAACTGTCGCCCGAGGCACTGAAGGTGCTCGGTAACGACCGGATCATCGCGGTCGATCAGGACCGACTCGGCGTGCAGGGTCACATCGTTCAGCAGGGCACCGGATACGACGTGCTGACCAAGCCGCTCGCCAACGGAGACGTCTCCGTCGTGCTCTTCAACAAGGGGACGTCATCCCAGACGATCAGCACCACCGCTGCCACGGTCGGCCTCGCAGGATCCGGCCCGTTCACGCTCACCGAGCTGGTCACCGGAGAGCAATCGGTGACAAACGGCGTCATCTCCGCCGACGTCCCGGCTCACGGCACGGTGATGTACCGGGTGCATCGCGGAGCCGGCAAGAAGCTCGCCCCGGCGGTCTCGCTGTCGTTCACGAATGGCTCGGCGGATGCCGGTGCTGCCCGCGCCGTCGACGTCACGCTGACGAACAACGGACCGACGATGATCAACGAGGCGGATGTCGTGCTCGCCGTTCCCTCGGGATGGACCGTTACCGGGTCGCCGGCGACGGCTCACCTCATCCGCCCGGGAGGGTCCGCGACCGAGTCGTTCACGGTGACCGGCCCGACTCCGCCGCCCGGACCGCACACGGATGAGCTCACAGCGACCGTCACCTACCGCGCGGAGAGCACGACCGCGACCGTCACCGGCGTCGACGATCTGTTCAGCAATGTGCCGTATCCCAACCTCGCTGCAGCTTTCAACAACGTCGGTGTGACGGACCTGTCGAACTACACGGTGGGGAACTTCGACGGCGACGGCAACAGCTTCTCGGCCGAGCAGCTGAAGGCCGCCGGTGTCGTCCCGGGCAGCACGATCACCTTCGGCGGAGCGACCTTCGCATGGCCGAACGCTGCGGCTGGCACGAATGACAACGTCGAAGCCGCTGGACAGACCATCGAAGCGAGCGGATCGGGCAGTAAGCTCGCGTTCCTCGGATCCGAGGCGGGCGACGTGCAAGACACGGTCACGGTCACCTATACCGATGGCACCACGTCGACGGGCCAGCTCGGGTTCCCCAACTGGTCGTTCTCCTCGGCGACCGAGTTCGGCTCCCAGGTGGCGATCTCCACGCAGGGCAGGAACACGCCGAGCGGTTACGCGGATTCCGCGTACGCCTACCGCGTGTTCTACAACTCGATCCCGCTGGACTCCGGAAAGACCATCGCGTCGGTGACGCTGCCGTCGAACGCATCGATCCACGTGTTCGCCTTCGCGGCTCAATAGGTCGCGGCAGTCGGCATGAGCGTGTCCGCGGCATCCTGGTCGGGTGCTGCGGACATCGCTCAACCGGCGGGCTGTTCCTCCGCGATCGACGCCTTCCACTCCGCGTAGAGCGCGTCGGCGGCGAACGGTGCGGCCGCGAGCACGCCTCCGGATGCCGGGAACGACGTGGGCGACCCGTCCTCACCGAGTACCACTCCGCCGGCCTCCTGCACGATGAGGATCGCCGCGAGGTGATCCACCGCACCGAATGAGCCGATCACCGCGCCCACACCGCGGCCGGCGGCGACGCCGGTCAGCGTGAGGGTGCCGGAGCCCATGATCCGCATGGTGCAGTAGCGATCGCCGAGCCGGCGGAGCAGGGCGAGCATGCCGGGCCACGGATGCTGGTTCGCCAGCTCCGTGCTGACGATGCGCCCACGTAGAGGGTCGCCTTCGGGTGCCACATCCGCGAGACGAAGCGGATGCCCGTTCGACCGCGACCCTGCTCCCCGCCTCGCGTCGAAGACGTCGCCCCGCCACGGGTCGGCGACCACGGCGACGACGGGCTCGTGGTCCACCACGAGGGCCAACGAGAACGCGTTCCACGGCACGCCGTTCGCGAGGTTCGCCGTGCCGTCCACCGGGTCGAGATACCAGCACGGCACACCGCGGCGCTCCTCGCCGCCGAACTCCTCTCCGACGAAGTCGTGATCGGGGAACTGCGCGCCGATGACCTCGCGCACCTGCCGCTCGACCGCGGTGTCCACTTCGGTGACGAGGTCGGCGGCATCGCGCTTCGTCGAGATCGTTCCGAGGTCTGCGCCGCTCGTGAACTCCACCGCCCACTCGGCCAAGGATCGAGCGACCGCGTGGGCGCGCTCGAGCTCCTCTGCGGTATCCGCTGCTCTCCCGCCCGCGGTACCCGACCCGTCCTCGACGTCCGCCGCGATGGTCTGGAATCGGCCGAGCCGGTTGGTGGTCACGGTATCCACTCCTGTTCTGATCGCCCAGCGCATGACCGCGTCGTCGTCGACGGTCCACACGGTCACGTCGAGCCCGAGTCGGTGGATGTCGCCCACGAGTCCCGGAGACATCACGGCGTACGGCGTGTTGATGCACTCCGGTCGAAGGTCGCCGAGGTCATCATCGGTGGGCGCGGTCGTGCGGCTCCACGGCATCCAGATGCGCGCGTCGGGGTCCAGCGCCCTGATGGTGCGCATGCCGCCGAGATCGCCGCACCACGCGATGGACGCGTCGACCGGCGCCGTCGCCGCGACCACCGCGTGAGCGGGAGCGGCGAAGGATGCGTCATCCATGTCGATCAGCAGCGTCGAGTCTGCGCCGTCGAAGAGGCCGAGCACCTCGGCGAGCGACGGCGGGCGATGGTCCGCATCGCCGAGCGCGAGCACCTGATCCCACGTCGTCTCCGCCACCGGCTGCTGGAGGTCCCACAGCCGTTCGAACGTCGGGTCGTGCACCACGACCACGTGTCCGTCGCGGGTGACGCGCACATCGATCTCCACGAACCCGGCGCCGGATTCGATCGCCGACCGGATCGCCGGCAACGTGTTTTCTCGGTACCGACTCGAGTCGCCGCGGTGCGCGGACGCCCGCACGCGCAGCCCGGTCGCCGTCATCGGGTGGATGCCCCGTCGTTCACCGTGACGCGCTCGCGTGCCGGCTCGGCCGTGCCGGCCTGAAGCACGCCGTCCTCATAGCGCAGGGCGCGGACGATGCGCGAGTATCCGCTCTCGCCGATCGCGGGCGCCTCGCCGGAGACGTACGCGCGCAGCGTGGCATCCGACCGGCGCAAAACGAGCTCGTTGAAGTGCCCGCGCGGGATGACCCGCTCGACCACGGCCTCGACGCCACCGGGCATCGGCTCGCGGTGGAACGCGACGTCTTCGGGCCGAACGGCGGTCGTCTCATCGCCCGGCACGATCATCCCGTCGCGCAGCGACCCCTCGACCATGTTGATCGCTCCGATGAACGTCGCGACGAACGTGGTGCGCGGCTGGGCGTACAGCTCTGCCGGGGTGCTGTACTGCTCGATGCGGCCGGCATTCATCACGGCGATCCGGTCGGAGACCGACATCGCCTCGTCCTGGTCGTGCGTCACGATCACGGTCGTGATCCCGAGCCGTTGCTGCAGCTCGCGGATGTCTTCCCGCACTTTGACCCGCAGCTTGGCGTCCAGGTTGCTGAGCGGCTCGTCGAGCAGGAGCAGCTGCGGCTCCTGCACCAGCGCCCTGGCCAGCGCAACACGCTGCTGCTCACCGCCCGAGATGCGTCCCGGCCTGGAGTCCCTGTGGTGCAGCAGGTTCACGAGCTCCAGCGCGTGGTCGACCCGGCTGGTGACCTCAGCGCGCGGCAGCTTGCGCAGGCGTAGCGGGAAGGCGACGTTCTTGAACACCGTCATGTGCGGCCAGAGCGCATAGTTCTGGAACACCATCGCACTCGGCCTACGCTCCGGCCCGAGCCTCGTGACATCCCTGCCCGCGACCTTGATCGAGCCACTGTCGGGGGTCAGGAACCCCGCGATCATGCGCAGCGTCGTGGTCTTGCCGCATCCGGAAGGCCCGAGCAGCGACACCAGCTCCCCCTGCCGCACCGCCAGGTTGAGGTCGTCGATGATCGTGCGTCCGCCGAGCACCTTGTTCAAGCCTTCGATGCTCAGGCCCTGCTCGTCGCGGCTCGTGGCGCCGGCGGTCGTCTCCCGGCTCTGTTCTGCGGTGTCGCCGTGGTCAGGCTCGCCCATGGTGCACCCCTTCTATCTGATCTGGAAGCCCTCTGCCAGCTGTCCACCCATGATGTGCTTACGGGCGACGAGCAGGAGGACAACGGACGGAATGGACAGCAGGATCGAGAACACAGCCGCGACCTGCTTCGGGTAGTTCAAGACCAGCGTGTACATCTCGGTCGGCATCGTGAAGTAGTCGGGCGCACCGACCAGGTACGTGCCTTGCGCCTCGTCGAACGAGGCCAGGAACGACATCACGATGGCGACGAGAATGCCCGGCAGCGCCATCGGAAGAGTGATCCGGAAGAAGACCCGCAGCTTGGATGCGCCCGCGTCGCGCGCCGCCTCCTCGAGACTGCGTGGCACGGCCGAGAACGCGGCTGCCGGGATCCACGTCATGAAGACGATGGTGCCCAGCAGCTGCACGATCACGATGCCGACCACCGTGTTCATCAGGTTCAGCGCGTAGAACAACGACGCGAGGGTCGCGAACAGGCCCATCTTCGGGAACGCGTTCGTCGCGAAGAGCCCCACCAAGAACGTACGCCTGGCGAAGAACTCATGCCGGGCGAACGCGTACGCGGCAGGCAGGCAGATCACAGCGGAGCACAGCACCACGATCGGCGAGATCACGAGCGAGTTCTGCACCGCCGCGCCGAGGCCCGGGTCGCTGAAGACGGTGCCGAACCAGTGCAAGGTCCAGCCGTCCGGCCACAGGTTCGGGAACGTCCAGCTGGTGGCGAACGCGTGCACGGCCAACCACGCCAGCGGTCCGAGGATGAACAGGATCATGAACGCGGAGAACAGCACGATGAGCGTTCTGCCGGCGATCCGGCTCATCAGCGGGCTGCGCTCCTGGAGCTGAGGCTCCGACCGGTCGCGTTCGACCGGCGGCGTCGTGCGATCGGTGACCGCGCTCATCACGCCCTCCCCTGTTCCTTGGCGCTGCGGAAGTTCGCCCATACGTAGAACGCGCCGATCGCGGCCGCGACGATGAAGATCGTGAACGCCATCACGATCGACTGCTGCGGCCGGTTGAACGCGGTGAAGTAGCTCGTGAGCATCACACCGAGCATGGTCGGGGCGTTCGGACCGGTGAAGTACGGCACCGTGAACGACCCGATGACGCCGATCGCGGTGAACGTCGAGGCGATCACGATCGGCACCGACGACATCGGGATCAGGATGCTGAACGCGATACGCGCGCGGGAGGCGCCGGCGTCCTGCGCGGCCTCGATCATGGCATCCGGGATCGACTGGAACCCCGAGGAGATCATCAGCACCGCGAACGGCAGCGACGTCCACACCGAGCCGATGACGATCGCGACGACCGTGTAGCCCCACGTCGGGCCGACGAGGCCGACGGAGGCGAACACGCTGCGGATGAAACCGTCGCCGGCGTAGAACGTGAGGATCGCCCACGACGCGATGACCACCGGGATGAACAGCGGAACGACGGCGAGACCGGACAGGAGCGTGGCGAACCAGCCGCCCCGCATGCGCAGGTAGAGGCCGATACCGATAGACATGCCGAGCACGAGCACGGCGCTCACGATCGTGACGACGACCGTGACCGCGAGGTTCGTGAGGAATTGAGTGTCGCCGAAGACGTCGGCCCATGCCGCCAGCGTTCCCCACCAGTCCGTCGCCTTGTGCACCTGCTGTCCCACCAAGGAGACCACGGTGTTGAGGCCGCCGGTGAAGCCGAGGCTGAACCCGAGCGCGAGGATGACCGGTAGGCCGACGAAGAGCACGACCAGCACGATCGGCGGCAGGGCCATGAGGAACCCGGCCACCGAGAGCCTCGGGGTGCGCTTGACCCCGAGGCTCTTGGTGTCGCTTCTCGAGCGACGCGCGGTGGAGACCGTCACTTGCCGGGCACCTGCTGAGACCACTGCTGGTTCATGTCGTTGTTCATCTGTGCCTGGTACGTCGGGCGCAGCTTGTCGATCTGCGCGTTGGCGAACTCGGTCTGGATCGACTGCGGCAGCTCCTTCAGCGGGATCACCGGGTAACCGGCGACCGACTCGGAGATGGATGCCTGCGCCGATGGCGTGAGCAACCAGTTCAGCAGCTTGTAGGCATCCTTCGCCCGCGGCGACGCCTTGAGAACGCCCAGGTACGAGGCCCCGCCGGTGAGCGACGGCGTGGTCTGGGTCGCCTTGATGTTCTTCGGGATCTGACCGCTCTGCACCCCGGAGGTGAACTGGTCGGACCAGACCGGCGCCATCAGGATCTGGCCGCTGGAGAGCAGGTCGAGCACCTGGTTGTTGCCGTTCGGGTAGACGCCCTGCTGATACACGTAGGGGTTCAGGCTGCGCAGTGTCGCCCAGCCCGCGTTCCAGTCGGTCTCGAGGTTGGGCTCGTACGAGGTGACCATCTTGGCGCGGTCGGCCGACGGGATCGACTTGTCGAGCACTGTGGTCACGAACGCGCCGCCGCTACCGCCGGACGCGGGCGAGCAGTACGTGAACTTGCCGGGGTTCGCCTTGATCCAGGCGAGCAGGTCGTCGACCGTCTTCGGCGGCGACGAGACCTTGTCGCTGTTGTACGCGAGAAGAACGGATGACGCCCGGTACGGCACCGAGTTCGCCCCGCCAGGCTGGCGGATCGACTCGGGCACCTTGGAGAGGTTCGGGATCTGCTTCGGCGTCGCGGTCGCGAGCAGTCCGCTCGTGGACAGCTGCTGCACGAAACCGGCGTCGACGATGTCGTAGCCCGGGTCCCGCTTCTGCACGGTGGCAGCGGTGATCTTGGCCACGGTCTGCTGGTCGTGTACGCCGTGCAGATCGAAGTCGACCTTGACGGTGTACGACGGGTTCGCCTTCTCGAAGGCGGGGATCAGCGTCTTCTGCCACAGGTCCTGGATGTTCGTGTCTGCGCTGACGAAGACCGTGAGCGTGTGCTTGGACCCCGAGCTGCTGCCGCTCGGCGCCTGATTCGCGCTCTGCACGCATCCCGCGAGAGCAAGTGCGACGGTGGCCGCCAAGGCTCCCGCCATCACTCTCCGTCGTGTTGTTTTCATCGCTGTCCTCCTGCCTCCGGGTGGCGAGTGCCCCAAGCCGGTTCCTCGCCTGTGATGGTGATGTGTCGTGTCGTGGTGTGCTGGGCGCCCCATGCCGCGATCGGTTCCCAGTGCTCGTCAGGGAGCTCTGCCGGCAGCGCCGCCGCGAGATCCTCGCGACGAGGTGCGCTGGATGCTCCGCCCAGCGAGCGGACGGATACCGAGGCGGCCATCGTGGCGAACCGCAGAGCGGTCGGCAGCGACCAGCCCTGTTGTTCGGCCACCATGAACGCCGCGGTGAAGACGTCGCCGGCCCCCGTCGGGTCCAGCGCCGCGACGCGCGGTGCTGAGACGCGGGTCACGCGGCCGCCTCCCGAGTCGACAGCGAGCGCTCCGTCCGCACCGAGCGTCACGATGACGAGACCGACCCGATGCGCCAGCACTCGGGCCGCCGCCTCGACGTCGTCGCTGTGCGTGTAGGCGAGCGCCTCGTCCTCGTTCAGGATGAACGCATCCACGTTCTTCAGGCGCTCCAGGTCGCTGCCGTCCCATGCGCCGGTCACATCCCAGCCGACTCCGCCGTAGACACGGGCGCCAGCCGCCCGCATCCGCACGACCCAGTCCGCCTCCGCATCGGCCAGGTCGACCTGGCAGCAGCCCGCGACGGGCACGTCGCCGCGGAGCACGGCAGGCATGGCGGACGCCTCGTCCTCGTACGTGACGAAGCTCCTGTCGCTGCCCTCGGTCATGGCGGCCGTGACCGCAACCCGGGCCGACGGATGCTCCTCGACCCAGTCGGTACTCAGCCCCGGCTCGCTCTCCAGCAGCGAGCGCACCAGTCGGCTGGCCGGATCCGTGCCGAGCACCGCGACGATGCCGGCATCCATCCCCAGCCGAGCAGCTGCGATGGCGCGCGTCGCGACACCGCCAACGGTGAGCACGAAGTCGGATGCGTGCACCTCCTGCCCAGGACCGGGCACCGGGACGTCGGCGAACACCAGGTCGCAGTAGAGCCGACCGCCGAAGGCCGCGTCGATCCCCGCCGGGGCGGCTTCGATGCCTGCGCTCGGTGCGAACCTCTGCTCTTCCACGTGCGTGCTTCTCCACTCGGGTGCGCATTGCGGAACTGATCGCGCGGAATGTGACATTCTTTGACTGGCTTTGAGCATAGGCGCGCGATATGCCCCCCGGTCAAGGGATGTCAGGACATTTTCTCAAACCGTTACCGCTCGTTCAGCTCGGTTCTGCCCCGTCTTCCTGGTCTCTTCCTGCGCGATTCACGCAAACTCGGTCATCCGGCGGATAAACTCGTGCCCATGATTTCGAAGGCCCGGCGTACACGGATCCTCGACGCACTTGCCGTCGACGGGTCCGCTTCCGTGCGTGAACTGGCCGAACGTCTCGACGTGAGCGAGTCCACCATCCGCCGCGATCTGCAGCGGCTCGACGAGAACGGCGAGCTTGTGCGCACGTACGGCGGCGCGGTCGTTCAGCCGAGGGCCACCTCGGTTCAGCCGGGCGACCCGGAGCGCCTCGAAGACCCGTGGACGGTGGGGGACGACACCGAGGCATCCCTCAAGGCGGCGATGGGCAGGGCTGCGGCCGACCTCGTCGCAGACGACCAGGTCGTGCTGCTCGACATCGGCACCACGACGTCGTTCGTCGCCAGAGCCCTGCGCGGGCGCCCGGTCACCGTCATCACCGGGAACGTCGCCGCCTTCGACGAGCTGCGCGACGACGAGGCCGTGCGACTCGTGCTGCTGGGCGGGGTCTTCCGACGCAACTACCGCAGTCTCGTCGGATCGCTGGCGCAGAGCGCACTCGACCAGGTGAGCGCCGACATCGCGTTCCTCAGCTGCACGGGCGTTCGGGAGAACGGCTCGGTGGTCGACGACATGGCCGTCGAGGCACCGATCAAGCAGCGGATGCTCGCGGTCGCCGATCGCAGCGTGCTCATGGCATCCGACCGCAAGTTCCCGGGCACGGGCTCGCTGCGGCTGTGCTCGCTGGCCGACGTGGACACGCTCGTGACCACTGAGGGAGCGAATCCGAACACGACAAGGCTCTGCACGGAGGCAGGCGGAACGGTGATCGTCGCATGAAGCTCGCCATCCTCGGCGGCGGAGGATTCCGCACGCCGTTCGTGTACCAAGCGCTTCTCGGCGACATCGGCCCGCAGCGCGTCACCGAGGTGGCCCTTCTCGACAGCGACCGTGACAAGCTCGACGGCATCCGCCGCATCCTCGACGAGCTGGCTCAGGGACGCACGGATGCCCCGCGTGTCGTCACGACGATGGATGAGCGTGAGGCGATCGAGGACGCGGACTTCGTGTTCGCGGCCATCCGGGTCGGCGGGATCGCCGGTCGCCGGCACGACGAGCACGTCGCACTCGACCTGGGAGTGCTCGGGCAGGAGACGACGGGGCCGGGCGGCCTGTCGTATGCGCTGCGCACGATCCCCGTCATGAGGCACTACGCCGAAGTGATCCGCGAGTACGCGCCGGGCGCGTACCTGCTGAACTTCACGAATCCGGCCGGCATCATCACCGAGTCGCTGCAGCCGATACTCGGCGACCGCGTGCTCGGCATCTGCGACACCCCGTCCGGTCTGGTGCGCCGTGCGGCGACGCTTCTCGGACTCGAGTTCGACCGCCTGCAGCCCGACTACCTCGGGCTCAATCACCTCGGCTGGATGCGCCGCCTGCTCTACGACGGCGTCGACGTGCTGCCGGCGCTCCTGGCCGATGGCGAACGCCTGGAGTCGCTCGAAGAGGGCGAGGTGTTCGGCGCGGAGTGGATCCAGGCACTCGGCGCCATCCCGAACGAGTACCTGTACTACTACTACTTCAATCGCGACGCCGTGCAGAACGTGCTCTCCTCCGGCCTCACCAGGGGCGACTTCCTCGCCCAGACACAGGACGAGTTCTTCCACGGGCTGGCCACCGAGGCCGGCTCAGCCGTCGAGCGCTGGCGGGCTGCCGTCGCGCGGCGCGACGCGAGCTACATGGCGGAGGCGAAGGGCGGCACGCAGGATGCCCCGGCGCGCGCGCCGCTCTCAGACCTCGACCCCGTCATGCAGGGATACGCGGGAGTGGCGCTCGACGTCATGCACGCGATCAGCCGCAACGAGCGTTCGACGATGATCCTCAACGTGCGCAATCGCGGCGCGATCCCCGGCATGCCCGACGACGCCGTCGTCGAGGTGCCCTCGCTCGTGGATGCCGGGGGCACGCATCCACTGGCGACCGCCGCCCCGAACGCGCACCAGCTGGGGCTCATGCTGCAGCTCAAGGATGTCGAGCGACACGTCATCCGCGCCGCGACTACCGGGGACCGCGACGAGGCGCTGCTCGCGTTCGCGCTGCATCCGCTCGTGGACTCGGTGACGACCGCGGAGCGCTTGCTCGACGGGTACATCGCCGCGATCCCGGAGGTCGCGGCGGTCTTCACCGAACGACGAGCGGGATGACCTCGACGCCGCTGTGGTCTGCGCGAGTCTCCGCCAGCAGGCTCGCGAGCGCGATGGCATCCGCCTTCTCGGGCACGTCGATGAGGTAGAAGCCGCCCAGCATCTCCTTGGTCTCGGCGAACGGCCCGTCCACCGCGGTGGGCTCGCCGCTGCTCGAGGCACGCACCGTCGTCCAGTCGCCGCGACCCTCGAGCTGTCCAGCGGCCAGGATGGCCGTGCCCGCCTGTTCCCGGAAGCGGCGGTGTCCTTCGTCGATGGCGGCCCAGTCGTCGGCGGTCATCGCATCCCACCGCTGCTCGTTTCCGCTGATCGCGATGAAGTACTCGGCCATGTGTCGTCCCTCTCTGCTTCCGGTGACGAGCACTTACGCATCGTCACGGAGACGTCGAACGGCGGTCGCCGGTTTCGACACGAAGGTCAGTGTTCGCGCTTCGCGCTCCGACTGACTCCATCGCCTCGGCCAAGCGAGCAAGCTCGCTCGGCTCTCGGCTCAGTCCTCAGTCGAGCTTCGTCAGCACCGTCATCGGGATCCAGAACGAGAGCGCCATGGCGATGATCCCGCCGAAGAACGTGAGGCCTTCCCAGCCGGTGGCCTCGGGCGCATAGCCCATCAGCGCCATGCCGCCGAGGAACAGCACTCCCGACACGATCAACGCGACCACATTCATCCGGAACACTCCCAGTCTGCCGGCACCTCGAGCCGTCGGTGCCTGAATTCCAACCTACCCGGTCGGATGCGCCAGTGTCAGCGCGGCATCCGATTCCGCCGGTTCCGGGCATCGATTTCACGGATGCGCGCGCTCAGAGGTGTTGCGGGGCGGAATGGGGGTTCTATCCACGGGCGAATGTCGCTAGTGTGGCCCTCAACGTCGCGCTCATGCGGATGGCACCGGCTCGAGCGGCGACGACGCGATCGGGCGCCTGAGCCGCCGCCCATCGCCGTGGACCCCAGGTCCGCGACCACGGCCGTTTCGAGAGCGGCCCCTATTTGAATGCAAGTCCCCAGCGAGGCGGAGGAGCTTTGTGCTTTCCGAGCAGGTGATGACGACCGAGACACACGTGTTGCGTCCGCATCGGCACCTGCTCGCCAGCGGGGTCATCGCCGCGCTCGCCCTGACCACTCCGCTGTTCGCCGTGGCGTACTGGCTGACGATCGGGAGTGGCGGATGGCAGATCACGCTCGCCGTGCACGTGCTCGTGGCCGTCGTCGCGATCCTCGCCGTGCTGCAATTCCGCCGGACGAAGGTGGTCGTCTCCCCCGAGGGAGTGCGGGAGCGGGGCTTCCTCGGGCGCGTCTCCGAGATCCCGGAGCGCGAGATCGGTGCACTGTGTCTCGTCGAGATCTACCGCGACAACGCGCTCGACACGCAGCCGAACCTCTTCATCCTCGATCGCGCGGGCGTGCCGAGCATTCGGCTGCGGGGGCAGTACTGGTCCCGCGCCGACATGGAAGACCTCGCTGATGTGCTGGATCGTCCGCTCGTCGGTCCGGAGGAATCCGTGACGCTGTCCGAGCTGCGCTCGACGCAGCCCGGATGGCTGTACTGGTTCGAGCGGATCCCGCTGCTCACCTGGATGTGAGCGGCACCGAGGTCAGTCGACGGTGTCGATCCTCAGCCCGACGCGAGTCCCCGTGGCGCTGGAAGGGAGCGGCGCGAAGCCGAGGCGCCGGTAGAACGCGCCGGCACCCACGTTGTCGGCTCCGTACTCCAGCCACAGGCCGGGCACCCCTCGCGACCGCAGTTCCGTCGTCAGCGTGCGCACAAGCATCCGCCCGAGGCCCTGTCCCTGGAGGTCGGGCAGCAGGTCGATGTGCAGGTGCGCGGGGTACTCGTCGAGCTCCGGAATGAGCATCCGTTCCGGCCGCCGGCCGTCGCGCACGAAGCGCTGGGTCGGGCTGTCCTCACCGGTCAGCGGGTACTTCGCCTCGAACCCTGGCAGCCACTCCGAGCGCAACCGGTCGACGAATGCGGCGGTGTCGGCGACGCCCAGGATGTACCCACGAGCGCGACCGGCCACATCGACCACGAACGCCGTCTCGGGCGCCAGGTCGACGTACGGCAGCGCGTAGATGTCGGGGAGCACGTCGTCGTTCTCGAGCCAGCCGGTGGCATCCTTGCCCGACCTGCCGGTCCCCAGACAGATCTCGTAGATCGCATCCCGGTCGCTGGGTCGGTACGGACGGATGTCTGCCACGGCTCTCCTTTTCGTCGTTCCTCAGGTGCCGGCTCAGTGTGCGAGCGCCGGCACGGTGCGCGGCCGCACCACGAACCAAAGGGAGCAGACCGACACGAGCGAACAGGCGAGCATCACGATACCCATCGGCGCAGCACTGGCCACGCCGAGCAGGCCGACGAGCGGGGAGATGAGCCCCGCGATCGCGAAGTTGGATGCGCCCTGCAGCGACGCCGCAGTGCCGGCCTCTGCACCGTGTCCGTTGAGCGCGAGCACCTGAACGCACGGGAATCCGAAGCCGCAGGAGGCGATGAAGAACCAGAGCGGGACGATGACGCCCCAGATGCCACCGGAGCCGGTGCTGCCGAGAATGACGATCAGCGCGGCCGCGATGGTCATCGTCGCGGTCGATACCGAGAGCACCCACTGCGGCCCGAACCGCTTGGCCAGTCGCGCGGCCGTCTGCACGCCGATGATGATGCCGACCGAGTTCGCGGCGAACAGCGCGCCGTACTGCTGAGCGTCGAACGAGTAGACCATCTGAAAGACGAACGAGCTCGACGACAGGTAGGCGAACAGCCCGGAGAAATTCATCGCGCTGACGATGACGATGCCGACATAGATGCGGTCGCTGAGCACGGACTTGAATCGCTGCCCCACGCTCGAGTGCCCAGCGGCGATACGCGCCTGAATGGGCCGGGTCTCCACGATCCAGAGCATGAGACAGGTCAGCATCACGGCGCTGTACGCGGCGATCACCCAGAAGATGCCGCGCCACGGCATGATCAGCAGCAGCTGCGAGCCGAGCACGGGCGCGATCACCGGGGCGAGGCCGTTGACCAGTGCGAGGCGGGAGAGCATCGTCACCAGGCGGTGCCCGCTGAAGAGGTCGCGCACCATCGCCATCGCGACCACACCACTCGCGGCTGCCCCGAGGCCCTGCAGCAGACGGAACAGGCTGAGCAGCTCGACGTTCGGCGCGAGCGCCACTCCGAGCGACGCGAGGATGTGCACGGCCGTGGCGAGGATGAGCGGCATGCGGCGCCCGACCTTGTCGCTCCACGGGCCGACGATGAGCTGCCCGAGCCCGAAGCCGACGGTGGTCGCGGTAAGGGTCAACTGGATGATCGCGGTCGAGACGTGGAAGTCGCTCTCGAGCTTCGGCATCGACGGCAGGTAGGTGTCCATCGTGAAGGGGCCGAGCGCGGTGAGCGCGCCGAGGATCAGGATGTACGAGAGCCGCTTACGCGTCGGCAGCGCGTCGCCGGGGTGCACGACGGACGCCGGTGCGGTAAGCGGCGAGCGGCGACCGCGCGCCGCGGGCTCGATCGTCGGGATGCCGCCCGTCGGCATGCCGGCGGTGATGCCGACGACCGGGATGCCCGAGGTCTGCGTTTCGACGAAGTCGGCGTCGTCCTGCTCGGACCGGTCGGACGCGGAGACGACGGGGATGGGTTTCGTGGCGGTAGACATAGTTCTTCTGCGTGAGTTCGCGGCGAGTGCTTCAGAGGGATCGAGACGCGAATCGACGCCGCTCCGAGTCGGATGAATGGGTGTCGGATGCGCGGCGTCGAATCGATTCGAGACCAGTCTAGCGGACGCCGGCTGGGCAACAACAGGGGGTGACGCTTAGTCAGCGGCGAGACGGCCCTGGCCTGCGACGAGGGCGTTGCGCTCCCCCGCGCTCGCGGCCGCGGCGAGCGCATCCTCCGCAGAGTCACCGCGCTCGAACGCCGCAAGGAGCCCGCCGAGGAACGCGTCGCCGCTGCCCGCCGGGAATCGGCCGCGCCGAACCGACGCGGGCACCGACGTGCGGATGCTCCCCAGCAGCGCGGACGACCCCGCGACCCCATCGGTGACCACGGCGTCGCATCCGTAACGCTCGCGGAGCCGGTCGCAGGCATCCGCCGCTGTCTCCAGCTGGATGCCGAGGAGTTCGGATGCCTCGCGCCGGTTCACCTTGATCAACTCCGCGGCGGGGGCGGTCGCGCGAAGCCCGTCGCCCGAGCCGTCGACCACGACACGGGCACCTCTCCTACGCAGTTCGGACAGCAGCGATCCGAGTTCGTCGTGCGGCACGCCGGGAGGGACGGACCCGCTGAGCGCGACCCACGGCCCACCGCCGGTGCTGGCCGTGGTGACCGCTCGGCGGGCGGCCGCGGCATAGGCTTCCCACTCGTCGGGTTCGAGCTCGGTGGCGGGTTCGTACAGGTCGGTGCTCGTGGCAGACTCGGCTCGCTCGACCACCGCGATGCAGGTGCGCGTCACGCGGCGCAGCGGCACGACGGTGGCAGCCACGCCGTCCTGCGCGAGCATCTCGGCGACCCATTCCCCCGTCGCGCCACCCAGTGCCGCCAGCGTGCTCACCTCTGCGCCGAGCGCGGAGGCCGCTCTTGCAACGTTCAGCGCCTTGCCGCCCGCGACTCTCGTGACGGCGAACGGCCGGGTGATGTCGCCGACGTTCAGCTCGTCGACCTCGTAGGTCACGTCGAGGCTGGCGGAGAGCGCGAGCGTGATGATCATGTGCGGCAGCCTAGGCGGGGCTTTCGCGGCTCGACCACTCGGGAGGGGCTTCGATCACGCGAGTGAGCGAAGGGCCTGGTTTCGATACGCGGCTGCACCGCTACTCAACCAGCAGAGGGTCAGCGGTGCAGGGCAGTGGGGTCGGCGATGAGCCTCGTGAAGGCGAGCTCCGCCGCGCCCACCGTGAGCACCTCGGGGCCGAGCTCGGCGCGCACGATGTCGACCTGCTCCGCGGATGCCGTCAGCGACTGCTCGCGCACGGCGGCGTCGAGAACCTGCGGCGCGGCATCCAGCAGCACGCCCAGGAATCCACCGAGCACCACCCGCCGCGGATTGAGGATGTTCACCGCGTTGCGGATGGCCACCGCGAGGTAGCGCAACTGGCGCTCCACCTCGGCGCGGCCTGCGCCGTCGAGCCTGCCCATCGCCTCGTCGAGCCCATCCGCGTCGTCAAGCCCGAGCACATCGAGAAGGCGGGCCTGCGAGACCTCGGTCTCCAGGCATCCGATCGCGCCGCAGTGACATCGGGACCCGCCGGAGTTCACCAGGGTGTGGCCGAGTTCGCCGGCGTAGCCGGAGCTTCCGGCCAGCGGAAGGGCGCGGGTGATGACACCGCCGCCGATGCCGCCCGGTCCGCCGTTGAGGTAAATGAGGTCGCCGATGCCGCGCCCCGCGCCGAACAGGTGCTCCGCGTTGGCACCAAGGCTGGCGTCGTTGGCGACCAGAGCCGGCAGTCCCGTCGCCTCTTCGAGGAGCGCGGCGAACGGCTCGTCGGCCCATTCCAGGTGCGGGGCCATGCGCACGACGCCGTCCGCCTCGCGCACACTTCCCGGCACCGCCGCGCCGATGCCGGTGGCCCGGAGTCCCGAATCGAACAGCGCCTTGAAGCCCTCCAGCACGTTTGCGACGATGCGGGCGGCCTCCTCAGCGGTCGGCGGCTCGGCGGTCGCGTGCCGCACGCGTCGGTGCACCGTGCCGTCGAGTCCGACCAGTCCGACGTTGACTCCGTCGACCTCGGGGTTCACCGTGACGACGACGACCTTCGGGTTGGCGACGACGATCGGACTCGGCCGGCCGACGCCCGTCGACTCCCGCGGCTCCTGCTCGGAGACGAGGCCCAGTGCGGCGAGTTCAGCGACCAACGCACCGATGGTGGAGCGGCTCAGCCCGGTCGCCCTGGTGAGCTCCGACCGGGAGCGTCCCGCGATGCCATGCACCAGCCGTAGCACTGCGCCGAGGTTGTGCTGCCGCACGCCGTCGAGATTGCTCCCGAGAGAGGGGCGCGTTGGGACGGCATCCGGCGACGGCGCCGAGAGAGCTTCGGTCACCTGAGGCAGCCTAACGGCATTCACGTTCGGCGACCGAACTTATTGGCCTCAGAACCAGACCGCTACACAAATCGGCATCCGCCACAGCTTGTTCGTGTCGCAGATGCCGATTCCTGTAGCGCTTGCGTCACGCGGGGATCGTCCGGGTCGCCGCGAGTTCCGAGTACCAGGCGGAGCTGTCCTTTGGCAGGCGCTCGAGCGTGTCGTAGTCCACGCGCACGATGCCGAACCGCTTGGAGTAGCCGAAGCCCCACTCGAAGTTGTCCATCAGCGACCACACGAAGTAGCCGCGCAGGTCCACGCCGTCCTTCAGGGCGCGATGCGCCGCGGTCAGGTGGCGACGCAGGTAGTCGATGCGGTCCGCGTCGTGCACAGCGGCACCGCTCTCCTCGTGCGAGACGACATCCGCGAACGCCGCACCGTTCTCGGTGATCATCAGCGGCTGCTGCGGGAACTCGTCGCGCAACGAGACGACCAGGTCGTAGAGGCCGGCGGGCTCGATGTTCCAGCCCATCTCGGTGTACGGCCCCGGCTGCTCGAGGAACTCGACCCGGTCGGCCCCCGGCCACGGCGATGCGCCGACATCCTTGTGCCCGTCGGCGTGCTGTCGCTCGCTCCTGCCGTCCCACAGCCGCACCCGGTTCGTGGAGTAGTAGTTGACGCCGAGGATGTCGATGGGCTGGTTGATCGTCTGCAGGTCGCCCGGCTGCACGAACGACCAGTCGGTCAGCGCCTTGGTGTCCTCGAGCAGGTCGGCCGGATACTCGCCCTTCAGCATCGGATGCGTGAACGCGCGGTTGCCGAGCGCGTCGATCTGCCGTGCCGCCTCGGTTCCGGTGTCGCCCTCCGGGCGGATCACGTGCAGGTTCAACGTCACCGAGTACTGCGCGTCGTCGTTGGAGACGGTCGCGCGCAGAGCCTGCAGCGCCAGTCCGTGCGCGAGGTTGAGGTGGTGCACTGCGCGCAGGGCGTCCGCTCCGTTCGTGCGCCCTGGCGCGTGCGCGCCCGACGCATAGCCGAGGTAGGCGGAGCACCACGGCTCGTTCAGCGTCGTCCACACCGCGACGCGGTCGCCCAATCGATCACCAATGGCGGCGGCGTAGTCCGCGAACGCGTACGCGGTCTCGCGGTTCGGCCAGCCGCCCTCGTCCTCGAGCACCTGCGGCAGATCCCAGTGGTAGAGCGTCGCGACCGGCGTGATGTCGCGCTCCAGCAGCCCGTCCACGAGCCGCGAGTAGAAGTCGACGCCCTTCGGGTTCACCTGGCCGCGCCCGGTCGGGATGACCCTCGGCCACGCGATCGAGAACCGGTACGCGTGCAGTCCGAGGCGCTTCATCAGGTCGAGGTCGGCCTCGAGGCGGTGATAGTGGTCGTCAGCGACGTCGCCGTTGTCGCCGTTCCAGACCTTGCCGGGCGTGTGACTGAACGTGTCCCAGATGGACGGCAGCCGGCCATCGTCCTTGACGGCACCCTCGACCTGGTACGACGCCGTCGCCGAGCCGAACACGAACGAATCGGGGAACTGCAGACCGCTGTCCCGGAAGTCGTCACTACCTTGAGCCATGTCATTCCTGCCTGTGTGCACGGGGTGCGCATGACGCACGGATGCCGCGCTGAACGGATGTCGGGTCACGCCTTCGAGAGAGCGCTCCCCGATCACACTAGCGCGGCATCCGATGCGTCCGGCCATGCGGGTCGAAACGATTCGTCCTGTCACCGGCCGACCATTCCCGTCCGTAACTCCTGCTCGAACGACCGGCACGTTGGCGACGGCCGCATGGTTCCGCGGGTCGCTCCCGGGAGGTGCAGCGTTCTGCAGGAGTTATGAACGTCGGCGGCGGCGACAGCGGGCGGCGTCGACGATCGGCCCGCGGCGCCTACCAGGTCGCGGGCGTGGAGCCCAGCGGCACGGGCGCGGGGCGGTCCACGGTGCTGGCGATCTCGACCACGCTGTGATCGGCTGCTGCGCGCAGGATGCCGTCCATCACCTCGAGCACGTGGAACGCGAGCTCCCCGCTCGCCCGGTGCGGCCGATCGGTCTCGATCGCCCTGGCCATGTCGGCCAGACCGAATCCGCGGCCGGAGTCGGCCCAGCCGGCGGAGACCGGCACCGTCTGCCACTCGCGTGTCGCGGCCGGCGCGATCTCCACGTCTCCGTCGAACCGGTTGGGATCGGGCACGGCCATGGTGCCCTCTGTACCGAACACCTCGAACAGCGGCGCGCGCGACTTCCACACGTCGAAGCTCACCGTCACGGTCGTGGTCAGCCCGTTCTCATGCTCGAGCAGAGCGCTGACGTGAGTGGCGACATCCACCGGGATCGCGGTGCCGGCGAGCGGCCCGGTCGCCACCGAACGCTGCCGCGACGACGTCGTGGCCACGCCCGAGACCCGGGCGATCGGACCGAACAGCGTCACGATGCTCGTCAGGTAATAGGGACCCATGTCGAACAGCGGCCCGCCGCCCGGCTGGTAGTAGAAGGCGGGAGCCGGATGCCACAGCTCGTGACCTGGAGCGCTCCAGTGGATCGCCGCGGCGATCGGCTCACCGATCGCGCCGTCGTCCAGCGTCTTGCGCGCGGTCTGGATGCCCGTGCCGAGCACGGTGTCCGGCGCGCTTCCCACCCTGAGCCCCTTCTCCGCGGCGAGCGCGAGCAGCGGCTCCGCCTCCGCCGGGGTGAGGGCGAGGGGCTTCTCGCCGTACACGTGCTTGCCCGACTCGACGGCGCGAATGCCGATGGCGGCGTGCGCCTGCGGAATGGTCAGGTTGAGCACGGCGTCGATGCCGTCATCCGCGAGCAGCTCGTCGACGGTCAGCGCGCGTACGGTCTTGCCGCCCTCGCTCTGCTCGGCCGCGACCTGAAGGGCGCGCTCTTCGTTCACGTCGGCGACCGCGACCAGCTCGAGGTTCGGCAGGTTCGGGATGTGCGTGAAGTACTGCGAGCTGATGTTGCCGACGCCGATGACGCCGAGCCGCAGAACACCGGATGCCTCACTCATCGCCCGCACCCGTTCCCTGCGCGTTGGCGGCGGTGAAGGCGCCGGACTCGACGTCGGCGGCGCTCGGGGCGGGCTGACCGGATCCGCGTGCCGCCCAGAGCATGCCGCGCTCGATGATGCCGCGCACGTTCGGATCGTTCACGACCTCGAGCTTGTGCCCGGGCGCCGAGACGAAGATGCGTCCCTCTCCCCACAGCCGCGTCCAGATGGCGGGCGCCGTGACCGGCCGGTGCCAGGCATCCCACGGCCGCACGGCCTGCGTCGTCGTGGCCAGAACGTCGTTCAGCTCGTCGCTGAGCACCCAGTACTGCTCGGTGACGAGGTCGAAGTCCTCGACGCCCGCCGTGATCGGGTGCACCTTGCCGAGCTCGGTCATGTGAACGGTGTAGGGGATGTAGTTGTCGGACTGCTCGCCCGCCAGCTCCTCTTTCGGCGCTCGGTTCGCGTGGTGCGCGAACTGGCCGCCGATCATGTGCAGGTAGTCGGCCGTGTTGCGGTAGGAGTCGGCGATGCCGCCGTGCCAGCCCGCCATTCCCATGCCGCCGCGCACAGCACGGTCGAGACCGGCCATCTCCTTGTTCTCGATGGAGTTCATCGTGTTGATCTGCACGAGCAGGTCGACGGTGTCCATGTAGGCCTCGTCGGTGTAGATCGCCGGCGACTCCTCCACGCGCACCTCGAAGCCGTTCTCTTCGAGGAACGGGATGAACGAGTCGGTGGTCTGAACGGGTTCGTGCCCGTCCCAGCCGCCGCGCACGATGAGGGCGCGACGTGTTGCGTCAGTCATTTTCTGCTTTCGGTTGGGTATCAGCGGCTTTGTGAGAACGCCGCGTCGAATGCCGCGGCCGGCGGGGTGATCGTGGCGAGCCTGCGCACGAACTGCAGCGCCTCGGGCCCGCCCACCAGGCGGTCCATGCCTGCGTCCTCCCACTCCACGCTGGTCGGGCCCTCGTAGCCGATCCAGTTCAGCGTGCGGAAGATCGGCTCCCACGGCACCTCGCCGTGCCCGGTGGAGACGAAGTCCCAACCGCGCCGCGGGTCGCCCCATGGCAGGTGGGATGCCAGACGCCCATTGCGGCCGTTGAGCTGCGTCACCGACTCCTTGCAGTGCACGTGGTAGATCTTGTCGGCGAAGTCCTGCAGGAACGTGACCGGGTCGATCTGCTGCCAGACGAAGTGCGACGGGTCGAAGTTGAAGCCGAAGGCATCCCGGTTGCCGATCGTCTCCAGGGTGCGCTTGCTCGACCAGTAGTCGAACGCGATCTCGCTGGGGTGCGGCTCGAGGGCGAAGCGCACGCCGACCTCGTCGAACACGTCGAGAATGGGGTTCCACCGGTCGGCGAAGTCCTGGTATCCGTCGTCGATCATCGATTCGGGCACCGGCGGGAAGCCGGCGATGGTCTTCCAGATCTTCGACCCGGTGAAGCCCGTCACGGTCTTCACGCCCAGCGCTGCCGCGGCGCGCGCGGTGGTCTTGAGCTCTTCCGCAGCGCGCTGCCGAACGCCCTCGGGATCGCCGTCGCCCCACACGTGCGGCGGCACGATGTCCTGATGCCGCTGGTCGATGGGGTCGTCGCACACGGCCTGACCGACGAGGTGGTTGGAGATCGTGAACACCTTGAGCCCGTTGCGCTCGAGGATGTCCAGCCGGTTCTGCACGTACGCCGAGTCGTTCGCCGCCTTGTTCACGTCGAGGTGGTCGCCCCAGCTGGCGATCTCCAGCCCGTCGTATCCCCACTCGCCGGCGAGTCGCGCGACCTCCTCGAAGGGCAGGTCGGCCCACTGACCGGTGAACAGCGTGATCGGACGCGTCATCGTCCGTCCTCCTTCTTCTCGTTCTCCTCGTTCAGGTCGCAGTTTTCGTCGCAATTCCGTTGTTATGCCGACGAAAACTGCGACCTGAACGATGGACTACTGAATCGTCTGCCAGGCGGACCGGGCATCCGCCGAGTTCTCCACTGCGGCCAGCACGCGCTGCACCTGTAGTGCGTCGTCGAACGACGGGCGCGGCTGCACACCGGCGGCGATGTCGCGCACGAGGTCGACGACCTGGTGCGTGAATCCGTGCTCGTAGCCGAGTCCGTGTCCGGCCGGCCACCAGTTCGCCACATACGGATGCGCCGGGTCGGTAACGATGATGCGACGGAATCCCTGCACCTCGGCGTCCTCTGTTCCGTCGTAGTACTCGAGCTCGTTCATGTCTTCGAAGTCGAACGCGATCGACCCCTTCGACCCGTTCACCTCGAGCCTGATCGTGTTCTTGCGGCCGAGCGCGAACCTGGTCGCCTCGAACACGCCGATGGATCCGTTGTCGAAGCGCGCCGTGAACGCCGCGGCGTCGTCGACCGTGACCGGTCCCTTCTCCGCGTCGCTGGAGCCGGTGCCGCCGAGCCCGACCATGTCGCCGCCGACCGGTCGCTCGGTGACGAACGTGTTCACGATGGCGGAAAGCCCGACGATGTCGGACCCGGTGACCCACTGGGCGAGATCGATGACGTGGGCGCCGATGTCGCCGAGCGCCCCGCTGCCGGCCTTCGACTTGTCCAGCCGCCAGGTGAGCGGGGCGTTCTCGTCGCTCAGCCAGTCCTGCAGGTACTGGGCCCGAACGTGGCGGATCTCGCCCAGCCTGCCCTCCTCGACGAAGCGACGCGCCAGCGACAGCGCAGGCACACGGCGGTACGTGAAGCCGCACATCGCGAAAACGCGGTTCGCGGCCGCCGCGTTGGCGGCATCCGTCATCCGCTCCGCCTCGGCCACCGAGTTCGCCAGCGGCTTCTCGCACAGAACGTGCTTGCCGGCCTCGAGCGCGGCGATCGCGATCTGAGGATGCGTGTCGCCCGGCGTGCAGATGTCGATCAGATCGATGTCGTCCCGCTCCAGCAGGCGACGCCAGTCGGTCTCGACGCTGTTCCAGCCGAGACGTTCGGCCGCAGCGGAGACCGCGGCTTCGTTCCGGCCGGCGATGGCCGTGAGCTCGGGCGTGAGCGGGAGGTCGAAGAACCGGTGGGCATTGCGCCAGGCATGCGAGTGGGCGGCGCCCATGAAGGCGTAGCCCACCATGCCGACGCGCAGCCGGGGTGTGCCGTCTGCCATCGCGACTCCTTTGTGGGATGTGAACCGTGTGATGAGGCGTGGACGAACGCGCGAAGAAGCCGACCATCGCGGCTACTTGCGCAAGTCGCACCGAGGTTTCGGCACGCCCGCTCCGATCTTCGCATCGCCAACCCCGGTGAATCAAGCGTTCCCGGGTCTTCATAAGTTGCGCAACTCGGGCCTAGCATGACCCCATGAGCGAACCGCGCCGCGATGGGGCCACTGCAGACCGGCGGCACGGCGACGCGCGCTCGAGCGACCCCGTCACGATGGCCGAGCTTGCTCGCCTGGCCGGAACGACCATCCCGACCGTGTCGAAGGTGCTCAACGGCCGCTCGGATGTCTCGGCCGCCACCAGGGAACGCGTGATGCGGCTGGTCGACGAGACGGGTTACCGGCGAAGGCGACGTGCTGCGGGCATCCGTGACCGCGAGACCGGCGGACTCGTCGACCTCGTGATCAGCAAGGTGAGCGGGTCATGGGCGAACCTGGTGCTGAGCGGCGCGGAACGTGCAGCGGCGGCCGCCGGCCTCGACGTGGTGGTCACGGTGGCACGACCCCAGCAGGATGCCGGCGAGGACTGGGTCGCTCGGCTCCTGGCCCGCAGATCCCGCGGCGCCACGGTCGCGCTGCTCACCCCGAGCAGGGCGCAGGTGCAGACGCTCGCTGCCGCCGGCATCCCGCTCGTGCTCCTCGATCCGTCCTCGGACTCCGCGTCGGTCATCCCGAGCATCGGCACGACCGACTGGGCAGGCGGCTACGCGGCAGCGGCACACCTGGCCGCGCTCGGGCACCGCGACATCGCCGTACTGACCGGCACCGGCGACTACCGGTACGGCCGTGCCCGGGTCGACGGGTTCCGCGCGGGACTCGAACAGTCGGGCATCCCGCTGCCGGAGCGCCGCGTGCAGCAGGCCGACTGGAATCGCGACGCCGCCGAAGCGGTCGCCCGACGGATGCTCCGCTCGAGTTCACCGCCGACGGCGCTGTTCGCCTGCTCCGACGAGATGGCGCTCGGCGTGTACCGCGCCGCGGCGGGTGCCGGGATCGAGATCGCCCGCGACCTCAGCGTCGTGGGCTTCGACGATCTTCCCGAGTCGGCGTGGGTGACACCCTCGCTCACCACCGTGCGGCAGCCGATCGAGGAGATGGCTGCCGCCGCGATGCGCATGCTGCTGCGCCTGAGAGGCGGTGCGACGACGGGCTCTGCACGGGAAGAGTTGGCCACGGAACTCGTCGTTCGCGAGTCGACGACAACGGCTCGGTAACGTTTTGGCCGCGTGAGGATCTGTCGTATAGCCTCTCCGTGAGAGCGCTCCCACGACTTTCATCACAGCTTGATTTCAGTTCGTCACGACACGCGTGGGAGGCTCGACGAAAATGTTGACACGTCCAACAAAAGATTGAAAGATGACAGGACGGCCGTGGAAAGACGTGGCCGCGACCGCCGCACCAACCTGACATTCAACGACGAATCTCCGCCCGACGCCCCGGCGCCGTGCGGACGGAAGGATCTGATAATGGCATCGGAATCCACAGGCGCAGCCTTCACCCGACGCGGCTTTCTCGGCCTCGCGGGCGGCGTCGCCGCGACGACCCTCCTCGCCGCTTGTTCGAGCGGTGGCGGAGGCAGCACGGGCGGAAGCGGCAAGCCGCTGAAGTTCTGGAACATGCCCTGGGGCGGCACGGCGTTCAACCCGCTCGACAAGAAGATCACGCTGGCCTACAAGCCGAAGAGCGGTCTTCCCTCGGCCACGTACCAGGAGATCCAGTGGGCTAACTTCACGCAGACGTTCTCGTCGGCGGTCGCCTCGAACACGGGCCCTGCCGTCAGCTCCGGCGGTGGCACGCAGGCGTTCCAGTTCGCCCACCAAGGCAAGATCGCCTACGCGGACAACCTGATCAACTCGTGGAGCAGCAACGGGCTGAAGGACGACTTCCTCCCCGGCCTGCTCGACACCATGAAGACCGATCAGGGCTACGCGGCCGTCCCGTACAACCTCGACGTGCGCTGCTCCTGGTACAACAAGACCCTCATGCAGCAGGCGGGTGTCCAGCCGCCTACGACGTGGGACGAGTACAAGCAGGTGTGTGCTGCGCTGAAGAAGAACGGCGTCTACGGTTTCGGCCTGGGCAGCGGGGCCGGCAACTTCACGGGAGGCCACATCCTCACGGCGTTCATGATCAACAACGGCGGCGGCCTCTTCAACTCGAAGAAGGAGCCGGAGTGCGTCACCGATCGGAACATCGAGGCGATGGAGTACGTGCTCGAGCTCGTGCAGAACGGATACTCCGACCCGGCAGCCGCCACGTACACCAGCGCAAACGTGCAGTCGCAGTGGAAGGCGAAGAAGTTCGGCTTCGGCTGGGATGGCGCCGGCCTCGCGGCCAGCGTCGGCGGCGACGTCGCGAACGACCTGGTGGTGGGCGACCCGCTGACCGGCCCTCACGGAACCAAGGGCGGTCTGTACTTCCCGAACAACATCATGATGTACAAGAACACCCCCAGCCAGAAGGGTTCGGAGGCGTTCCTCACGTACTACTACCAGAACATGTCCAAGCTGTGGACGGAGAAGACCGGCATCGGCCTTCCCCCGCTGAAGTCGATCGCGGACACCTCGGTGCTCAAGGCCGACCCGGTGACGGTGAAGATCCTGAAGGAATGGAACCCGATCTACGGCACCTGGGCAGCGCCCGGCGGAAAGGGCCTGTTCTACAACATCGCCAACACGGTCGACGGCACCCAGCCGATGATCACCTTCGCACAGGCGATCCTCGGTGGTAAGACGGATGCCAAGAGTGCACTGACGACGCTGCAGAACGCCATCGAAGGACTGATGAAGTAAGGATGCATTGCGGGTGGGCCTGCGCGTGAAGCGTCGGCCCACCCGTTTTCATTCTTGAAGCTGTCGAAGGAGAGGCTGTCATGTCGACCGAGTCCGTGGCCGGCGCGTTGAAGAAGGCGCGTAATGGTGTGGGTGTGGCTGGGCCGGGGCGTGCCCCGTCCAAGGGGAAGCGGGGGCGTGCGATCTCGCACGTGTGGACGTTCCTGTTGTTCGCGATCCCGTCGTTGTTGTTCCTGTTGTTGTTGAACCTGTATCCGGTGATCTATGCCGGGTGGCAGTCGTTGCGCAACGGGGATCTGATCGATTCGGGCGCGTTCGTCGGGTTCACGAACTACATCTCGGTGGTGCAGCAGCCCGGGTTCTGGCATGCCGCCTTGTTCACCCTGGTGTTCACGATCGTGGGCGTGTTCGGCTCCTGGGCGGCCGGGCTCGGGTTGGCGTTGCTGCTGCGCACCAGGATCCCGTTGGCCGGGTTGTGGAAGGTGCTGCTCCTTCTGCCCTGGGTGGTTCCGGTTGTCGTGTCCGCCACGTCGTGGAACTGGCTGGTCGCGACCCCGCAGTCCCCGTTCCCGTTACTGGCTCACGCCCTCGGACTCGGAAACGTCCTCTTCCTCGCCGACCCGCTTCTGGCACAGATCACGGTGTGCGTGTTCAAGGTGTGGATCAGCTTCCCGTTCATGATGATGATGATGTCCTCCGCGCTCGCGTCCGTGGACACCACCGTGTACGAGGCATCCAAGGTCGACGGTGCCGGCACCTGGCAGACGTTCAGTCAGATCACGTTGCCGATGATCGCCCGCACCACCTACGTGTCGTGGATCCTGATGACGATCTTCTGCGTCAACGACTTCCCGACGATCTTCCTCCTCACCGGAGGCGGCCCGGTCAACGCCACCCAGTCCCTGGTCGTGCTGGCGTACCAGACCGTGTTCCAGAACTACCAGGTCGGTCCCGGTGTCGCGATCGCGTTCATCATGACCATCGTTCTCGTGATCATCTCGGTGGTGCTGTACCGCCAGATCAGAAAGGCGAACGTCGCATGAGCACCGAAGCATCCGCCGACCTCATCGGCAGGCTCCAGGTCGGCGTCACCGGCGGCAAACGCCGCACCCTGGGCGAACTGGGCGAACGCGGCAAATGGTGGCGCCTGCTGGG
>NZ_JBQCIE010000127.1:0-18309 GCF_051954055.1 Humibacter sp.
CCGCGAAGTCCCGGCCCTGTTGAAGCGCGACGACGTCGAGGTCGTCGTGGTCGCGCCCGTCGGCGAGGAGGTCTACGACCCCGCCCGGTCGGCGCGCATCGTGGCATCCGTCGAGGCGGGCTCGCTCGACGAGGATGCCCGTGCCTGGGTCGGGCGCTGGGTGTTCGCGAGCCGGACGCTGCTCGAGGAGGATGCCCAGGCATCCGCGGATCACGTCGCCCCCGACGTCGAGGCCGGCCGTTCGAACTCGCCGGAGCAACGGCTCGCGTTCGCGAAGACGGAGCTGGCCGCGGTGCGCGCGCCTGTGACGAGGCGGATGCTCGTGGAAGCGTTGTGGCGGTTCACCTGGCCGCACGACCGGCTCGTGCTGGGCGCTTCGCGGCTGATCCGGGACCTGGATGCCATCGTGCCGGGCAAGAAGATCCCCGTGCACGCGAACCGCGGGCTGGCCGGCATCGACGGCACGATCGCCACGGCGATCGGCATCGCGCTGGCCGCGCAGCCAGCACCCGGCGCGTCCCCGCACGGGCAGGGGACGGGCGCGACCCGAGTGCTGCTCGGCGACCTCGCGCTGCTGCACGACGTGGGAGCCCTGCTGTTCGGCGAGGGGGAGCGACGCCCCACGATTCAGGTGGTGGTCGGCAACGACGGCGGCGGCACCATCTTCGACTCGCTGGAGGTGGCGGCGACCGCTCCCGCTGACGCGATGCGGCGAGTGCTCACGACCCCCCAGCCCGTCGACGTGGCCGCGCTCGCCGCGGCGTACGGCTGGGACTATCGACGCGTGGAGACCCGCGGCGAACTGGACCAGGCGCTGTCCGCGCCACCCGCCGGAACGAGCATCGTGGAGGTGCTCCTGCCGCGGTGATGCCGCTTACTGGAACGCTTCCGTGATGGGCCGGAACTTCATGCTCGTCTCCGCGAGCTCGCGTTCCGGGACCGAGTCGGCCATGATGCCGCAACCGGCATATGCGGTGATGTCGCCAGACGGCGCGACCTGTGCACCGCGCAGGGCGATCGCCCACTCGCCGTCGCCGTCGGAACCGATCCAGCCGACCGGGCCTGCGTAGCGCTCACGATCGAACGGCTCGAGCTCGCGGATGAGTCGCAGCGCGGCATCCGTCGGCGTTCCCGCCACTGCGGCGGTCGGATGCAGCGCCGCAACCAGGTCGAGTGAGCCGGAGCCGTCGCTCAGGGTTCCGGAGACATCCGTCGCCAGGTGCCACAGGTTCGGAAGCTTCAGGGGGAACGGCTCGGCGCTCGTCTCGAGCGTCGACGTGTGCCGGGTCAGCGCCTGCGTGACGCTGCGAACGGCGACGGCGTGCTCCTGCAGATCCTTCGCGCTGGCGAGCAGCGCCGCGGCCGAGTCGTGGTCCGACTCGGCGTCGCGTCCGCGTCCGCTGGTGCCGGCGAGAATGCGGGCGTCGAGCGTTCCGTGGTGGACGCGCACGAGCGTCTCCGGACTCGACCCGAGCATGCCGTCCACGGCATACGTCCAGCACTGCGGGTACCCGAGCGCGAGTTCGACGAGGGCGCGTCGTACATCTGACTCGACCGGCAGGTGCGCCCGGAGGTCGCGCGCGAGCACGACCTTCTCCACGTCGCCACTGTGGATGCGGTCAACGGCGACGCCGACCGCGCGCTTGTACGCCTCGCGGGTGAGCGCGCCGGGCAGCATGGTGAGCCGGTACTCGGCGCCGAAAGGCTGGGGGTGCGGCGGCGCGGGCATGGCGTGCTCGTCGGAGTGACGGATGCGCGTGATCCAGGAACGCCCCTCCCGCCGCCCGATGATGACCTCGGGCACGATCAGCACGCTCGTCGCCGCACTGTCGTCGTCGAACGCGAACGTGCCGAACGCGACGAGGCCGGTGCCGGGCATCCGGACCGCGTCGCTGACCGTGGAGAGCGATGCGACCTGTTTCCACGCGGCCGACGCCTGAGCGATGCGGTCCGGGCCGCGGAACTCGAACCGCAACGCTTCGCCGACGCCGGCGATGCCCTCTCCCTTGCGTAGCCATACAAGGGGGGCGTGCGAGTCAGTGAAGGGGATGATGTGTCTGACGTCGTCGAGCGGGGTGGTCTCGACCGTCAGCGCCTGTACTCGGCTCGCGTGTGTCGGGGTCGCGATTACGGTCACCGCACTAGCGTACGTCGGCGCCCTTGACGGCACCTTCGTGCGACGAGGGCCTTGACGGGCTCGCTCGCGGCGCTCTCGCCTCAATCGCCTCTATCGCGGCTGCGCCACTCACGGACTCAATCGGGTCGGCCCCGCGAGCGAGCTCGCGGCGCTCTCGCCTCAATCGCCCGTAAGCTTGACCGAGTGAGTAGGGCCGACCTGAGCAAGCAGCCGTCGGACGTCGCGGCGATGTTCGATGAGGTCTCGGTCGGCTACGACCGCATGAACGCCGTGTCGACGGTCGGCATCGATGCGCTGTGGCGTGTGGCCACCACTCGGGCCGTCGATCCGCGTCCCGGCCAGCTCGTACTCGACGTCGCCGCCGGCACCGGAACATCCAGTGCGTCACTCGCCCGCTCCGGCGCCCGCGTGATCGCTGCAGACTTCTCGCCGGGAATGATCGCCGTCGGGGAGCGCCGACACGCGGGCAACCCGAACATCGAGTTCGTTCAGGCGGATGCCACTGGGCTCCCGTTCGACGACGACAGCTTCGACGCCGTGACCATCTCCTTCGGGCTGCGCAACATCGTCGATCCGGATGCCGCGCTGCGCGAGTTCTTCCGGGTGACGAAGCCCGGAGGCAGGCTCGTCGTCTGCGAGTTCTCGCGGCCGCCGGCATCCGTCATCCGTGCCGCGTATTACGCCTATCTGGAGTACGGGATGCCCGTGTTCGCGCGGCTCGCGTCGTCGAATCCGGTCGCGTACGCGTACCTCATGGAGTCCATCAGGGACTGGCCGGCGCAGCAGGAGCTCGCACACCGGATCAGCGGCGCGGGCTTCAAACGCGTCGCATACCGCAACCTCACGTTCGGGATCGTCGCGCTGCACCGCGGCTTCGTCGGCGAACGGGGTGACCGGTAGTGGCATCGATGCCGCTCGCGCGTCGCGGGACGACACTCACGAGCCAGCTCGGGCTCAGTGATCGCATCTTCGCCTCCGGCTCCGACAAGCGCTTCGCCGCCCGCATCGACGACGGGCTCGAGCTCGTCGAGCAGGGGCTGAGCGAGCAGGTGCGCTATGCGGACGAGATCGCGGATGTCACGGCTCGTTACCTGCTGAACGCCGGTGGCAAGCGGGTGCGCCCGATGCTGACGCTCCTCACTGCGCAGCTCGGCGACGGTGCGACGCGCGAGGTGATCATCGCCGCGCAGGCCGTGGAGATCACGCACCTCGCGTCGCTCTACCACGACGACGTGATGGACGAGGCCCAGACCAGGCGCGGGGTGCCGAGCGCCCAGCACGTCTGGGGCAATTCGGTGGCCGTGCTCACCGGCGACCTGCTGTTCGCTCGAGCCAGCCAGCTCGTCGCGAGCCTGGGTGAGGGCGCGATCAGGCTTCAGGCCGACACATTCGAGCGGCTGTGCCTCGGCCAGCTGCACGAGACCATCGGCCCGAACGAGGGCGACGACCCGGTCGAGCACTACATCCAGGTGCTCGCCGACAAGACCGGATCGCTTATCGCCGCAGCAGCCCAGATGGGCGTCATGTTCTCGGGCGCGCCCGAGGAGTACATCGCGCCCGTCATGGAGTTCGGCGAGAAGGTCGGCGTCGGGTTCCAGCTCATCGACGACGTGATCGACCTCTCTGGCAAGGCCGATGAGACCGGCAAGACCCCGGGCACCGACCTCCGTGCTGGGGTCGCGACGCTGCCCCTCCTGAAGCTGCGGGCGCTGGCGCCGACGGATGCGCGGGCATCCGCGCTGCTCGAACGTCTCGACACCGAGGTGCTCGGCGCTCCCGACACGAAAGACGTGAGCGAAGCGGTCGCCGCCCTGCGCGAGCATCCGGTCACCCAGGAGACGCTCGACGAGGCGCACCGCTGGGCGCGCGAGGCGGTCGAGGCGATCGCGCCGCTGCCGCAGGGTCCCGTGAAACGGGCGCTCACCCGGTTCGCCGATACGATCGTCGAGCGGTCCAGCTAGGACCGAGCGCACGCGACCAACGCGGAACGGATGCGTCCCATGCACGCCAGCAGCGCCCTCCACGCAGACAAGAGGCAGGAAAGGGAACCCGCCATGACCAAACTCCGCCTGGCGATCGTCGGCGCGGGACCGGCCGGAATCTACGCCGCCGACATCCTGCTGAAGGCGGAGCGCGAGTTCGAGGTGTCGATCGACCTGTTCGACCAGCTGCCCGCACCGTACGGCCTCGTACGATACGGGGTCGCCCCCGACCACCCGCGCATCAAGGGCATCATCACGGCGCTGCGCGAGGTGCTGGACCGCGGAGACATCCGCATCTTCGGCAACGTGCGCTTCGGAACCGACATCACCCTCGAGGACCTCAGACAGCACTACAACGCCGTCATCTTCGCGACCGGGGCGGTGCACGACGCCAGCCTGAACATCCCGGGCATCGAGCTCGAGGGGTCGTTCGGTGCTGCCGATTTCGTCAGCTGGTACGACGGGCATCCCGACTACCCGCGCACCTGGCCACTGGATGCGCAGTCGGTGGCCGTGATCGGCAACGGCAACGTGGCTCTGGATGTCTCGCGCATCCTGGCCAAGCACGCCGACGACCTGCTCCCCACCGAGATCCCCGACAACGTCTACGACGGGCTGAAGGCGTCCCCGGTGACCGACGTGCACGTCTTCGGGCGGCGTGGCCCGACGTCGGTGAAGTTCACGCCCCTCGAGCTGCGCGAGCTCGGCGAGCTGCGCGACGTGGACATGATCCTGTACGACGAGGACTTCCACTACGACGACCACGACCGCGAGGTGATCGCAGGCAACAAGCAGGTGATGGTGATCGATCGGGTGCTGCAGCAGTGGCGGCAGCGTGAGGTGGGTCAGGCATCCCGCCGGCTGCACCTGCACTTCTACGCCCGGCCGGTCGCGCTCGTCGACGACGGGAACGGACACGTGTCGGCCATCCGCTACGAGCGCACCGCGCCGGACGGCCATGGCGGAGTCGTCGGCACGGGCGAGCTCCGCGAGGTGCCTGTGCAGGCTGCGTACCGCGCGGTCGGATACTTCGGGTCGCCGCTTCCCGGCGTGCCGTTCGACAAGCGGCACGGAGTCATCCCGAACCACGAGGGTCAGGTGCTGCGCGCCAAGGACAACACGCAGTTCTACGGCGTCTACGCCACCGGCTGGATCAAGCGCGGACCGGTCGGCCTCATCGGGCACACCAAGTCCGACGCGATGGAGACGGTGTCGCACCTCATCAACGACCTCGGCAACTGGTGGACGCCCGCCGATCCCTCCGAGGCGTCGATCGTCGAGCTGCTGAACGCGCGCGGTGTCGAGTTCACGAACCTCGACGGCTGGCACAACCTCGACGCGTTCGAGCAGGCGCGCGGCGCCGAGCAGGGCCGCGCCCGCATCAAGGTCGTCCCCCGCGAGGAGATGGTGCGCGTCTCCAACCACCCGTAGGCAGCCGTGTCACCCGCCGAAGAGGGGTAGAGGCAGCATCCCTCCCGTGTTTTACTGATCTCCGGTCGCATCGGGGTGGCCGGCGTCGACGGTTCGGGAGGCCGATCGGCGGTTGATGCACCACAGGGGGGTGGCGTGCACCATGGCTGTCGCGCGCAATCGCAAGGGAATCATTAGGGCGATCCTGGCGGGAGGCATCGTTCTCGGCGTGGGCGCCGCTGTGACGCTCGCTGCCTGGAATGCCTCCGAGTTCGCAACGGGGACGTTCCAAGCAGGCACGTTCACGATCGAGGGCGCGACGGACGGCGCAACCTATAGCGCCCATCCGGCGGCGCCCGGTGCGACGCTGGCCTTCAGCACGGGAGTCTCGAACCTGTCGCCGAGCGATACCACGTACGCGGCGTACTGGGTGCGCCTTGGCGCCGGAACCACCTCGAACGCCACGGTGACCGTGCAGTCGGGCGGAACGACCGGCACGGTCACGAATCTGACGTACACCATGATCCAGCTGGCCGCGACCGGAACCTGTAATGCCTCGGCCACCGGAACAACACTCGTGTCGGGCGGCACCTCTGTCGGCACGGTTCCCGCCTCGGTCACGTTCCCGCTTTCGGCAGGCAGCCCGAACACCCAGGCAGGAACGGCCGTGCAGGTCTGCATCATCGTCACGGCCGGCGCAAATCTGCAACAGGGTCAGAGCGGCGCAGCGACGTGGCAGTTCGCGGCCCAGTCGAATTGACGGTAGCGCCTGATCAGCCGGCCTTGCGGCGCCCGTCGGGAGCCTCACGCTTCGTCGGCGGCGTGCGCACGACCCTGCTGAACATCGCCGCGGTGCTCGGGTCGTTGTGCATCGTGCTCGTCGTGATCGCACTGGTCTTCAACGTCAGCCTGATCATGTTCAAGACCGGGTCGATGGCACCGCAGATCCCGACGGGATCGCTCGCCGTCGTGAAGCAGATCCCGGCGCAGGATGCCCGGGTCGGCGAGGTGGTCACCGTGAGCAGATCCGGCGAACTCCCGATCACGCATCGAGTCGTCAGCACGCGCCCAGGACCGGATGGCACGACAGAGCTTGTGCTCAAGGGCGATGCGAACCGGGAGCCCGACGCCGAGCCCTACATCGTGCGCACGGTGAAGCTCGTGCTGTGGTCGGTGCCCGGTCTCGCGTATGCGGTGGTCTGGCTCGGCAACCCGTTCGTTCTCGGCGGCATCACGATCGCCGTCGCCGCGCTCATCGTCTGGGTGCTCTGGCCGCGTGCCGACACGCGTGACGGGTCTTCCGAGAGTGACCAAGCGGAAGGCACGTGAGCGTGGCGACCATGGGCGTCGGAAGGGGCAGCACGCGGGACGTAACTAAGCCGGTACGTGGTCGATTCAGCGTTGCGTTGTACTCCTGCGGGCTGGCTGCGGCCATCCTCCTCGCCGTCGTCGGGCTCGCGCTGCTCCGCCCTGTGCCGGCGATCGGCGCGTCGGTCGCTGCAGGCGAACCGCCCCTCGTGCTCACTGCCGACCCGGCGAGCACCGTCCACGCCCTGACGCCCGGCGAGACCTCCCTGTGGGATGTGGGCGTCACCGTGGGCCGGATGCCCGTGAGCAAGCTCGTCGGCGTCCTCACCGCGAGCGGCGGGCTGGTCTCGGGCGCCGCTCGGGTGCCCACTGAGGTCGAGCTGCGTGGCTGCACTGCCGCATGGGATGGTTCTCTCTGCACCCGAGCGGAACGCGTCATCCTGCCCGCCACCTCAACGGATGCGTTGCCGGATGCGGTGGAAGCGCTGACCGACCCGTCGCGACCAATACCCGCGGACGTGTGGGTGCAGGCGAGGGTCACGCTCGCATCGGATGCCCCGAACGGCACCTCGGGGCAGGTGCTGCTGCGCCTCACCGTCGATGCATCGGGAGCGGATGCTGACGACGAGCTCGCGGCCACCGGCGGACAGCCGTCGCTGAGCGCCGCGCTGCTCGGGCTTGCGGCCGTGGTGGGCGGTTTCGCCATCCTGGGGCTGGCGCGGAGTCGTCGCCGTGCCTAGGCGAAAGTGGGCTGTGCGCGCGGTGGCCGCCAGTGTCGCGCTCGCCGCAGTGTTCGCGGGCGTCGCGTTGCAGCCCGCGCCGACGGATGCGAGCTGGCGGGCATCCGACTACGGAAGCGCGACGTTCACGGCGATGACGCTGCAGCAGCCCACGATCACGAAGTGCTCGTACGTCACCGGAACGCTGGGACTCGCTCCCGTCGCGACTCTGACGTGGTCATTCCCCTCGGTTTCTCCGGCCCTCACGATGCCAAGCAATGCCGCCTTCGCATCGGCCACTGGCACGGTGCCGGCCACCTCGCTGAACGGTCTCGCGACCGGAACGGGTGTGAGCACCACACCCTCCAGCGGCGCGGCGCCGTCCTACACCACGACGATGACGTTGCCCCTCCTGAGCGGCACTCTCTCCGCGAGCTATACGATCGGCATCCGCTCCGCCCTGAAGGGCTGGACATCGCCCTACGCGAGCGCAGTCGCGTCTAGCACGCTCGCAGGTCTGAACCCGACGTGCGCAATCCGCTGACGTGGCAGGGGCGGACTTCCCGGCGTCGCTTTCAGCGCGGCAGTGCCGTGCACCGCATGGTCAGGGTGGGAGTGCCCGCGTCGTCGCCCAGTTCCAGCATGACGGATGTCTCGCCCAGCTCGCCGAGCGAGCTGACGTGGGTGCCGCCGCATGCGATCCGCGCCGTCGCGGCCGGTCCCGCGGCAGGTCCTTCCGACACCTCCGGCAGCTCACACACCCAGAACCGCGGGTCGCTGAGACCGTCGCCGTCGCGCTCGATGCGCACCGGAGCATCCGTCGCGATCCACGCGCGAAGCGCATCCGATGCGGCCGCAGCGGCACCCTCGAGCGCATCCGCGAGCCCGTCGGTCGCGAAGCCCTTGCGCCGCAGGGACTTGTTGAGTCGGAAGACGTCGACGGATCCGTTCGGCACGATCGTCGAGGACTGGATCGCCTCGTGATCGAAGTCGGGGCGGCCAAGGGCATCCTCTCGTACCGGCTTGGTCCATCGATCGGAGAGCGCCGCGTTCATTGCAAGCGACGCCAGGTGGCAGAGCGTGTGTCCGACGGAGAGCTCGCGGCGATGCGCCGCATCGACGCTCGCGACCACCTCGTCGCCGACCGCGATGCGGCTCGGAGCCTGAAGCACGTGCACGACGACGAACGCCCAGCCCTCCGTGCCGCGTCGCACGGGAACGTCGTCGCCGACGAACAGGTTCGTGCCGTCGGTCGCGCCCACCATGACGTCGACGAGCGGCAGCTCGCGTCCGTCGACGACGATCCAGCCCGTGTCGGGCCCCTGGTCTGGCCAAGCACGGTCGACCGGATGGGCCGGCGTGCGGTCCAGCAGCACGAGCTCCTGCTGATCGCCGTAGGGCTGAAGGTGCAGCACGACGGACTCAGCACGCAGCGCCTCGGGTCCACCGGAGGCGTACAGAACGGTGGTGTCCGTGGAAGGCAGCGGCATGGATGCCCGTCTCAGCGGAAGTTCACGAACTGCAGGTCGACGTCGACGTCGGCCTTCTTCAGCAGCGCGATCGTGGCCTGCAGGTCGTCGCGGCTCTTCGACGAGACGCGCACCTCGTCGCCCTGGATCTGGCTCTTCACCGACTTCGGTGCCTCGTCGCGGATCAGCTTGTTGATCTTCTTGCCGGCATCCTGATCGATGCCCTGCTTGAGCGCCACCTCGAGCCGGAACTCCTTGCCGCTTGCGTACGGCTCACCGGCATCCAGACTCTTCAGCGAGACACCGCGCTTGATGAACTTCGACTCGAGCACGTCGAGGATGGCCTTCACCCGCTCCTCCGAGTTGGCCTTGAGCAGGATCTTCTCGCCGCTCCACTCGACCGATGCCCCCACGTTCTTGAAGTCGTAGCGCTGGTCGACCTCTTTGCGTGCCTGGTTGACGGCGTTGTCGGCCTCCATCTTGTCGACCTTGCTGACGACGTCGAACGACGAATCTGCCATGACCTCAAAGCTCCTCACGCGATCGATTCGGTATCCCTGCGAGTTTAAGGGGCGAGCCGAAGCGTCTGGGGGCTCCGCGTTCCACCGCCCCCTATCGCGGCTTCGCCGCTCACTGACTCACTCGGCTCGGCCAGGCAAGCGAGCTTGCCCGGCTCTCGCCTCAATCGCCAATATGCTGTCGGCGTGACCGAACACTTCGGCGGCCTCGCCGCGACCGGATCGAACGTGACGCCCTGGCTGATCGTCGCCGGCATAATCGTGCTGCTGGGAGTGATCGCGCTCATCATCGCCGGCGTCGTGCGCTCGCGTCGAGCCGAGCGCCAGGTCGAAGACGCGGCCGAGGCCGTCGCGGATGCCGGTGGCACGCTTCCGGAACCCGATGCGAACGCATCCGAGTCCGATGAGACGGTCATCCAGGAGGCATCCGAGCTGGGCACGACGGATGCCCGCACTGCACCGCCTGCGTCGTCGCCGGCTCCGGAGTCTCCCGCCCCGGGCGACACGGCTGCACCCGGAGACGGCTCGCCGTCGGACGACGCCCCGAAGCCCTGAGGCGGCGCGAGCCGCGACGATTTCACCGGATGCGAGTGCGTGGGTATCCTTGAGTTCGCGCCTTCGGTCAGGTGATCACACGTGGTCGGGAGCGCCACGGCAGGTTACCCAAGCGGCCAAAGGGATCTGACTGTAAATCAGCCGGCATAGCCTTCGGGGGTTCGAATCCCTCACCTGCCACTCACGTGAAAACCCTCGCTGTGCGGGGGTTTTCGCACATCGGCCGCACCTCGTCAGTTCCGGCATCCGCCCCGCATCGCTGCCCCGAAAGGCCCCCATGCGCATCACCGTGCTCCGAGCAAAGATCCATCGCGCCACGGTGACGAGGGCGGATCTGCACTACGTCGGGTCGCTCACGGTGGACCGCGACCTGCTCGAGGCATCCGGCATCGTGGTCGGCGAGAAGGTCAGCGTGGTCAACATCGACAACGGCCAGCGGTTCGAGACCTATGTCATCGAGGGCGAGCCGGGCTCTGGCGTGATCGGCGCGAACGGGGCGGCGGCCCGACTGGTCAGCGTAGGCGACCGGGTGATCATCATGGCGTACGGGTCGGTGAAGCTGTCCAAGGCATCCGCCGTGCGACCGAAGGTCATCATGGTGGATGCTCAGAACAGCGTGCAGCACACCGGCGAGGACGCCGCCTTCCCGGTGACGTATCCGGCCTGATCGGGTAGGCGCGCCGACGGCCCTACGGATCGCGGATGCCCGGATAGGCTCGACTGCATGCCCGATGAGCGGCGGAACGTGCCAACGCAGATCAACTTCGACATCCCGACCGAGGTCGAAGCCGGCAGCTTCGCCGACTTCGCCAGCATCTGGCACACCGACAGCGTGTTCGTGCTCGACTTCGCATCACTACGCGGTCCGGCGACCGAGACTCTCGACGAGGATGGCGAACCACAGCGCTCCGTGAACGCACGAGTGGTGACCCGGGTGCGCATTCCGCCTGAGCAGGTCTTCGAACTGGCGAAGGCGCTCACCCGGGAGCTCGAACTCTGGGAGCAGCAGACCGGCAAGCGTTCAGGCCAATAGCGAGCCGTCAGGCCCGGTCGAACCGCTTTCCGTAACCCTGCTTCGGGAGGATGCCGAAGATCACTCCGATCACCTGACCGGCGAACGGAATGAGCGTGAGCAGGAACCACCATCCGGCCAGGTTCGCGTCGTGCAGCCGGCGCACGAACACCGCGATCGTCGGCACGATCACGGCGAGCACATACAGCCCGAACACGATGCCGAGCGCCGTACTCCCCGCCGTCGGTCGAGGCGCTGACGGGCCAGCCAGACTGTTCGCCATCTCGACACCGATGCCCGCGATCAGGAACACCACGACGTTCAGCGCGTACGCCCACCAGAACTCGCTGCGGCTGGCCCTGCCGTGGAACACGGCGTACTTGGCGAAGTACCGGGCGATGGCCTCCTGCGGTGTCGCCCGGTAGATCGGCTTGTCCGACGGGCGCCTCCCGGCGGCGATCTCCGCCGCATCGACGGCATCCTGCGCGAAGTCATCGGCCCCGGTGCTCACGAACACATGCTGCCATGGACGTCAGTCGATCACGCGAATCAGCTCCCACACGCCGAGGTCCGCGAGGCGCACGTCGAACACTCGCGTGTCACCGTCGTCGCTCGTGCCCTGGAAGCGCCAGCCCTTCAGCGGTGTCGGCGGATGCGTGATCGCCGGGCGCAGCGGAACGCCGGGTTCGGGCCCGAGCCGAGTGGGCGTGTCGGTGACGCGGTAGCGGCGGCCGGCCCAGAACATCCGCCTCGGGATGCCGTCTTCATCGATCCAGACGGTGACGATGTCGGTGGTATGAGTGATGCTCACGGCAGGCCTCCTCGCAGAACAATCGAACAGAACTTCGATGAAAGGAGAATAGATCGGATGCCCGCGACACGCCAAAGAGATCCTCCCCCTAGCATCGAGGGGTGCCCTCCTCGATCGATGAGCTCCTGACTCTTGCCCGCACGATCGCCTGCGAGGCGGGCGATCTCGTCCGCACTAGGCGCGAGGAGGGAGTCGAGGTTGCGGCGACGAAGACGGCGCCTGAAGACATCGTTACCGCAGCGGACCGCGAGTCGGAGGATCTGATCCGCGGCCGCATCGCGGATGCACGCCCCGGCGACGGCTTCTTCGGCGAGGAGAGCGACGCGAGCGCCAGCAGCAGCGGGCTGACGTGGATCGTCGATCCCATCGACGGCACCGTCAATTACCTCTACGGCATTCCGGCCTACGCCGTCTCGATTGCCGTCGTGGAGGGTGACCCCGACCCGAACACCTGGCGCTCACTGGCATCCGCCGTGGTGAACCCCGCAAGCGGCGAGGTGTACACCGCGAGCGCCGGTGGTGGCGCCTATCTCGGGACGAAGCGGCTACAGGTGGCCACCGGAAAGCAGCTGTCGCTCGCACTCGTGGGCACGGGCTTCTCATACGACTCCCGTCGACGCGGCCTGCAGGCGGAGGCGGTGAGCATGCTCATTCCGCGCGTGCGTGACATCCGACGCATCGGTGCCGCGTCGCTCGACCTGTGCAACGTCGCCGCCGGCCGGCTGGATGCCTACTACGAGAAGGGCCTGAAGCCCTGGGATCACGCGGGCGGTGCGCTCGTGGCCACGGAGGCGGGCGCGAAGGTCGCCGGCCTGCACGGCGCGGCGGCGAGCCGAGCGCTCACCATCGCAGCCGAGCCCGGCCTCTTCGCACAGCTCGAGCCCGTTCTCGACGAGCTCGGCGTCGTCGACCGCTGAACCGGCTCAGTCCGAGATCCACACGGCCGTGTCGGTGGGCAGTTCATCCCCGTCGAGCTGCTCGCTGGAGAGGACCACCTCGCCGGCCGGAAGCGGAACCGATGCCCGCCCCAGGTTCGCCAGCACCGTGACATCCCCGTTGCGGAACGCGACCACGTCGTCGCCGTAGCCCTCCAGCCATTCGAGGGTCCCGCCGCCGAGCGAGCGTTCCTCCCGTTCGGCGAGCAGCAGCTTGTACAGCGAGAGCGTGGAGTCCGGCTCGTCGCTCTCGACGTCGCGCGCCATGGTCGCCCACTCGGACGGCTGCGGCAGCCAACTCTTCCCGCTGTCGCTGAACCCGTACGAGGGCCCGGACGCCGTCCACGGGATCGGCACGCGGCATCCATCGCGCCCGTAGCGCTCGCCTCCGGTGCGAAACCACGTCGGGTCCTGCCGCGCGGAGTCGGGCAGGTCGATCACCTCAGGCAGCCCGAGCTCCTCGCCCTGGTACAGGTACGCCGACCCGGGCAGCGCGAGCATCACCGTCGTCGCTGCACGCGCTCGCTGCAGCCCGAGCGCCTTGTTCGGGCGGTACGGCGTCTTCGGCCCGATCCCGTGGCCCTGCGGGCTGCCGTCCATGAGGCCGAAGCGGGTGGGATGCCTGATGACGTCGTGGTTCGAGAGCACCCACGTGCTCGGTGCCCCGACGCCGTTGAACGCGGCGAGGGACTCCGCGATCACGTCACGCAGGGCATCCGGGTTCCACGGTGTCTCGAGGTAGGTGAAGTTGAACGTCTGCTGCATCTCGTCGGAGCGCACATACCTGGCGAGCTTGGCGGGCGGGCTCACCCACGCCTCTCCGCAGAGCGCACGATCACCGTCGTACTCCGCCAACACCTTGTGCCAGTCGCGGAAGATGTCGTGGCCGCCCTCCTGCGCCCACATCGGCGAGCCTGGCTCCTCGTCGCTGATGTCGGGCTCGAGGGTCACGCTGGCACCGCTCAGCGATCCACCGCGCTGCTCGGGTGTGTAGTCCGGCAGGCCCTTCGCCTTCACCATGCCGTGTGCGACGTCGATGCGGAATCCGTCGACGCCGCGATCCAGCCAGAACCGCAGGATGCCTCGGAACTGTTCCCACACCCACGGACTCTCCCAGTTGAGGTCGGGCTGCGAGGAGTCGAACAGGTGCAGGTACCACTGACCCGGCGTACCGTCGGCGTTCGTGGTGCGGGTCCAGGCGGGTCCGCCGAACACCGACTCCCAGTTGTTCGGCGGAAGCTCGCCGTTCTCGCCCTTGCCGTCACGGAACCAGTAGTGGCTGCGTGCTTCGCTGCCTTCAGCGGATGCCAGCGCCTCCTGGAACCAGCGGTGATCGGACGACGTGTGGTTGGGCACCAGGTCGACGATGACGCGCAGGCCGAGGGCGTGGGCGGCTTCGAGCATCCGATCGAAGTCGTCGAGCGTGCCGAACAGCGGATCGACGTCGCAGTAGTCGGCCACGTCGTATCCCGCGTCGCGCTGCGGCGACGTCATGAACGGGGAGAGCCAGACCGCGTCGACGCCGAGCTCTTGTAGCGCAGGCAGGTGCGCCGTGATGCCGGGCAGGTCGCCGACGCCGTCTCCGTTGCTGTCGGCGAACGAGCGCGGATACACCTGGTAGATCACCGCGGTGCGCCACCACTCGTGGCCGGTGCTGCCGGATGCCGGCAGCAAACCCTCTGCTGTTCTCGCCCGTGTCTGGATCTCGGTCATGGTTCCACCGTAGGACGGGCGACCCGGTGCGGCAGGCATCGGAGTGCCGGACCGGGTCGCCGCCCGGCTCACTTCTTCAGCTGCGACAGGAGGGTGTTCTGCAGTGTGGTGAGGGCTTCCTTCGGCGTGGACTTCTGCGAGAGCACGGACTGCGCGAACGTCGTCATCGCCGGCGTGCTGTCGACGAGCGTCACGTTTGCGAACAGAGCCGTTCCGCCGGGAGCCGCCCAGGTCTTGCAGATCGGCTGCCAAACATCCACCAGCTTGACGTTGGACGGGTTGGACTTGAACTCGCTCGTCTGGGCGATCGACTTCAGCGGCGGCAGTCCGATGCCGGTGTTCTGCGTCCACAATGCGGACATGTGCTTGTAGTAGTAGGTCAGGAACGCCTCGGAGCCCTTCTGGCTGGGGGTGTTCTTGTACATCATGATGTTGTTCGGGAAGTAGAGCGCACCCTTCTTGCCCGCGGCGCTCACGAGCGGGTCGCCGAGCACGAGTTCCTTCTGCACCGGACCGGTCACGTTCTGCGGAAGACCGGGCACGTCGATGCCCATCGCGCAGGTGCCCTTGCTCCACTGCGTGTTCGTGTTGGTGCTGGAATAGCCGAGGTTGCCGGGATCCACGTAGCCCTTCTGAACCATCTCGACGACCCAGTCGAGGGCTTCGATGTTGGCGTTCGTGACGCAGTTCGGCTTCTGCTCCTCGTCGAAGAGGCCGCCGCCGTTGTTGATCATGACGCCGGTGAAGGTCTGGAAGCTGTTTCCGCCGCTCGTATTGCTGCTCAGGCTGAACCCGTACACGCCGATCTTCTTGAGCGCGGCCGCGGCATCCAGGTAGCTCTGCCAGTCGGTCGGCGGGGTGGCGCCCGCCTTGTCGAGCAGCGTCTTGTTGTACCAGAGAACGCGCATGTCGAGGTTGTACGGAATGGCGACGTAGCCCTTCTCGGTCTTCATGGCGTCGAGCAGTCCGGGCAGGAAGTCGTCGTACAGGCCGTTGGACTTCCAGCTCTCGATGAGGTTGTCCGCGTAGGCGATCTTGCCCTGCTTGGCGAACTGGAACGCCTGCGTGCCGCCCCCGGAACTCACTGCAGGCCCGGTGTTCGACGCGACGGCCGACGCGAACGTCTGGTTGAAGTTCGACCACTGGATCTCTTGGTAGGTAGCGGAGGGGAGCCCCTTGGCCGGCTTGTACGCGAGGGTGATCTTCTTGTCGAGCGGGTTGAATTTCGTTCCGCCCCAGGGCATGTTCCAGAACTTCAGCGTTCCGCCGGATGAGCCCTTGCCGCCGCCCGAGCTGCAGGCGGCAAGGGCCGCGGTGGCGATGCCCGCCCCGGCCACGGAGAGAAATGCGCGCCGGCTGAAGGCGCTGGCAGGTGTCGAGGTCGACATGGTTCCTCCTTGCGGCACGCGCCGCATTGTTCGTCGTTGAACGTTGCCGTTCAGGCCATGGATGTTTGCGCAATTCGAGCGCACAACTTTCGATACGTTCGGAAGCATGCCTCGATATGTCGGGGAATGCAACAAATCAGTCGACGAAGATTTGCGCAAACTCTGCCCTACGATGGCGCTGTGGCTGCCAAGAGATCCGCCCTCGCCGGTGATGACGTCGCACGACGCCCCACGCTGTCCGCGATCGCGGAGCGAGCGGGAACGAGCATCCCGACGGCTTCGAAGGCGCTTCGCGGCGGTACGGATGTCGCGCCGGCGACCAGGGAGCGCATCCTGCGAGTCGCGGAGGAGCTCGGCTACGCACCGCCCAAGAGCGCTGCCGCACCGCAGGAGTCCGGCCTCGTGGATTTCGTTCTGGCATCGGGGGAGAGCTCGTGGACGAACCGGGCTCTCACCGGAGTGGAGGCCGCCGCGAGCGACGCGGATCTCGACGTCGTGATCACCCTCGTGCGTGAAGAGTCGGACTGGGTCGACAGGGTGCTGCGCCGCTCGTCGTGCGGGGCGATCCTGGCGGTCGTCCAACCGACGCGCGATCAGTGGCGGCGGCTGTCGGATGCCGGCCGGCCGGTGGTGCTGCTCGATCCGATGTCGTCGCCTCCGCCCGGGGTGGGCAGCGTGGGGGCGATGAACTGGCAAGGTGGGCGGTCGGCGGCCGAACACCTGCTCGCACTTGGCCATTCAGAGGTCGGTGTGATCGACGTCTCGGACTCGTTCGAGTACAGCAGGGCGCGCCTCGACGGATTCCGATCCGTGCTGGCCGCGGCCGGCATCGACCTCGCGGCGTCGCATCACACGCATGCCGGGTGGAAGCGCTCATCCGGCAGAGAGGCTGCGCTTCAGATGCTGTCGGCATCCGATCGCCCGACGGCGATATTCGCCTGCACCGAGACCCTGGCGCTCGGCGTATACGACGCAGCCGCGGAGTTGAAGCTCTCGATTCCCGACGACCTGAGCGTCGTCGGGTTCGACGACCTGCCCGAAGCGGGCTGGGCCTCCCCGCCGATGACGACCGTGCAGCAGCCGATCGCCGAGATGGCCGCATCGGCCCTGCGGATGCTGCTGAGGATCGCCCGGACGGGAGACGGCGGCGACGGCCATGCGCCGCGAGAGGAGCTGGCGACGAGGCTGATCGTGCGGGGCTCGACGGGCCCGGTCCGGCACTGACTGCGCGCTCTGATTCGGCTCCGGATCCTCCGGTGACGAGTGTCGCGATGCGGTTTGCAGGGCACAGTACTGTCGAGCCATGCAGCCCCACCACGACGGTTCGCCGCTCTATGTCTCCGACCAGGCGCCGCGCCTCGGTGACACCGTTCGGGTGCGGGTGCGCATCCCGCGCTCGTTCGGTCCGGTGCGGGCGGTGCGCACGAGGTCGAACCCCGACCACGAGCCACGGTTCGCCGATGCCTCGTCCGTGGGCAGCACTCCGGGCTGGGACTGGTGGGAAGCCTCGATCGAGGTCGAGAACCCTGTGCACGGTTACCGGTTCCTCATTACGCGCGGCGACGGCTCCAGCGTGTGGCTGAACGCGACCGGCCTGTGGACGACCGAGACGCTTGACGTCGACGACTTCCGTCTCGTCGCTTACGACGCACCTCCGGAGTGGGCGAGTTCCAGCGTGCTGTACCAGGTATTCCCGGACCGGTTCGCCCGCTCGGCTTTGGCCGACACACGTCGGCTGCCGAAGTGGGCGCTGCCGGCGAACTGGACAGACCCGGTCGACGACGTACCGCCTGGCCGCTCCAAGCAGTTCTATGGCGGCGACCTCGACGGAGCAGCCGAACGACTCGACTATCTGGCTGACCTCGGCGTCACGCTCGTCTACCTCACGCCCGTGTTCCCCGGCCGGTCCAATCACCGCTACGACGCGTCATCCTTCCACCAGGTGGATTCGCTCCTCGGCGGCGATGAGGCCCTCGCACGGTTCACCGCTGCAGCGCACGAACGCGGGCTGAAGGTGATCGGGGACCTCACCACCAATCACTGCGGCGACGGACACGAGTGGTTCCGGGCGGCGTACGGGCATCCGGATGCCCCGGAGAGCGACTTCTTCTACTGGCTGAACGACGAGCACACCGAGTACGTCTCGTGGCTCGGCGTGTCCAGCCTGCCGAAGCTGAACTGGGCGTCGCAGGAGCTGCGCAGGTGGTTCATCGAGGGACCCGAGTCCGTGGTGGCGCACTGGCTGAAGCCGCCGTTCTCGCTGGACGGCTGGCGCATCGACGTGGCGAACATGACCGGCCGCTACCGGGAGGACGACTTCAACGCCGAGGTGCGGCGCACGATCCGCCGCAC
>NZ_JBQCIE010000128.1:0-40416 GCF_051954055.1 Humibacter sp.
GTCCCTGTTCGACACGTCCGGGCTCGGGCTGCTCACCTACCTGCTGAGCTTCATCTACATCGGGATCTACTGGAACAACCACCATCACCTGTTCCAGTTGCGTCCTCGGGTGGACGGCCGGGTGCTCTGGGCCAACCTGCACCTGCTGTTCTGGCTCTCGCTCTTCCCGTTCACGACGGGCTGGCTGACGAAGACGGAGGTCGCCACCGCACCGACCGTGATCTACGGTGTCAACCTGCTCGCCGCAGCCGTGGCGTACAGCATCCTTCAGTCGGCGATCGCGCGGCGGCCGGGCGGCGGCCGCGTTCGGGAGGCGATCGGGCGCGACGTGAAGGGCTGGATCTCCCCCGTGCTGTACGCGGTGGGCATCGGGCTGAGCTTCGTCGTCCCGTGGCTTGGGCTGGTGCCGTACGTGGGGGTGGCGGTGATCTGGCTCATCCCGGACCGCCGCATCGAGCGCTACCTCGCGGCGCATCCGGGCGACGACGAGGACTGAGGGCGCTAGCCTCCGGGGCCGGTCGGCGCAAGCACTCGCGGAAGCGGCTCGACGCGTGGTGGCGTTGCCGCATGCCCACCGACCCCGCACCACGTTCGCCGGCCGGCGATCCGGAGCGTCCGGGCGCCGAGCACTGGGTACCGGCGCGCCACACGCTAGCGGCGCTCCGTCGTGCAGCGCCGGACTGCCGCGGGTGCGAGCTGTGGCGGGACGCGCGGCACGTCGTGTTCTCACAGGGTCGGGCATCCGCCGCGATGATGCTGATCGGCGAGCAACCAGGTGATCACGAGGACACCACGGGCGAGCCGTTCGTCGGTCCGGCCGGAAGGCTGCTGGACGAGGCGCTGGATGCCGCGCACATCGATCGGGAGAGCACATACCTCACGAACGCGGTCAAGCACTTCAGGCATCACGTGTCGGGCAAGCGGCGCATCCACGACAAGCCTGAGGTGGGCAACATCGTCGCGTGCCACCCGTGGCTCGAGGCGGAGTTGGAAGTGGTGCACCCGCAGGTGGTGGTCTGTCTCGGCGCAACTGCCGTGCGCGCGGTGCTGGGGCGGTCGATCCCCATCACGCGTTCCCGCGGTCAGCGTTTCGACGGCCCGGATGCCGCGCCCGACGCCGCCGTGTTCGTCACGACGCATCCCTCGGCCGTGCTCCGACTGCGTGGGAAGGATGCCTTCGACGAGGCGTTCGACCGGTTCGTCGCCGATCTCGAGACGGCCGCGTCCGCTGTCGGCTGATGGATGCATAGGATCTGCCTATGCGCCTGAGTCAGCTGAGATCGTTCGACGCCGTGGCGGCGGCTGGAGGCTTCACGGCCGCCGCGCGGTCGCTGGGAGTGCGGCAGCCGACGGTGTCCGAGCAGGTCTCGGCGCTCGAAGCGGAGTACGGTGTCGCCCTCGTCGACCGCAGGGACGGCAAGGTGGCGATCACTCCGCTGGGAGAGTGCCTTCACGAGATCAGCGGTCCGCTCTTCGCGCTCGAGGCCGAGGCGCGCCGCCTGCTGCAGTCCGCGCACCGGCTCGACGGTGTCGAGCTGCGCCTTGCCGCGGATGCTCCGGTGCACGCCGTTCCGCTCATCGCTCGGCTGCGCGGACAAGTGCCAGAGGCGCACGTGCGGCTGGGTTCCGGCAACGCCGCCGAGCTGCTGCAGCGGCTCAGAACGGGTGCCGAGGACGTGATCATCGCCGCGGGCATCCCCGATGCGGACGACCTTGCCTCCGTCGTGGTAGACCGGCAGTCGCTCGTCGCCGTCGTGCACGTGGACAACCCTCTCGCGCAGCAGAAGTCGGTCGGACTGCGTCGGCTTCTGAACGAACAGCTCGTTCTCCGCGAGAAGGGCAGCGCCAGCCGTGCGGCACTCGAGGAGGCAGCGGCATCCGTTCGCGACGAGCCGCTGGATGCCACGCTCGTCGTTGACACCAGGGAGGGCGCGCTCGCCGCGGTCGCGGCAGGGCTCGGGGTAGCGGTCATCGCGGAGAACGAGCTGCTGGACGATCCGCGGCTCGTGATGGTGGACATCCGTGATCCCTCGATCCCGATCGAGGAGCGGATGATCTGCCGCGCCTCCGAGCGGGACACCGCGATCTGCGCGGCGTTGTTCGATCTCGTTCCGGGTCGCTGACGAGCGTCGGCCGTCGTCAAGCCATAGGCGATGCCGATGTGCTCATCGGCGCGTGATCGCATCCGGTGCACGACCGGAACGCGTAGCGTCGTCACCCGTCGGGCTCGATCGAGACGCCCGGACGCGGAAGGAGCGGCGGATGGTCGAGGTGCGACGGCGGCACGTGCTGGTGGTCGCATGGGACGGCGTGCGCGACGACGAGCTCCGTCTCGCGCAGACGCCCTGGCTCGACAGCATTGCCGCACGAGGCTTCTTGGCGACCGCGCCCGTGCACGAGAAGAACCCGACCATTTCGGGACCGGTCTGGTCGACCGTCGCGACCGGCGTCTACCGCGACCGGCACGGCGTCGACGACAACGATCTCAGCACGCACGGGTTCGAGCGGTACCCCGACTTCCTCGCCAGGGTTCGGGATGCCCACCCCTGGGCGACGACGTTCGCCGCAGCGGGCTGGGCGCCGCTGGTGACCGAGGCGAGCGGTGGCCCGGTGTTCCGGCCCTCCGGCTACCGGCCGAGCTTCCCGCCGGGCGCCGAGGACGGCGAGCCGGATGCCGTGGCGCTGATCGACGAGGCGGTCGCGGCCAGGACCGCCCGCGAGCTGCTCGCCCGAGACCACTCTGTCGTGTTCTCGTACTTCGTTCTGCCCGACATGGTCGGCCACCACGAGGGCGTGACGCCCAGGTACCGGAGGGCGATCGAGACGTGCGACGACCAGCTCGGCGTTCTCCTGGCGGCCATCGCCGGCCGTCCGGATCGAGATCAGGAGGACTGGACGGTGATCGTGCTGACGGACCACGGGCACCGGGACGCAGGACACCATGGCGGGGACAGCGTCGAGGAGCGCAATGCGTGAATCGCGGCGGCCGGCCCCGGCATCCTTCCCACCGATGACGCGGTCGCGGACCACGCGGATGTCGCACCGCACGTCCTGCAGGTGTTCGGCATCCCCGCGCCGCCCGAGTTCGAGGGGGTCCCCTTCGGTCGGCGCATCGCAGCGGGGGTGCCGGTGCTGTGAACGGCGTCGTCCTTGCCGCGGTGTTGGGCTCGGCCGTCATGCACGGCGCCTGGAACGCCATCGCGAAGGCCATCCCCGACCGGTTGGTGTCCTCGGCGCTGATCGGTCTCGTCTACCTGATCGGTGGCGCGATCGGATGCCTGTTCCTCCCGCTTCCCGCGGCGGACGCCTGGCCGTTCCTGCTCGCCTCGGCGTCGGTGCAGACGCTCTACCTGATCCTCCTCACCGCCGCGTACGCGAAGACGGAGTTCGGCCGCGCCTACCCGCTGACCAGAGGGATCGCCGTGCTGGGCGTCACCGTGATCGCCGTCGCGTTCCTCGGGGAGCGGCTGTCGGGCATCCAGCTGGCGGGCGTCGCGGTCGTGGCGGGAGCGCTGCTCACGCTCGCCGTCGTCGGGATCGGGCGCACGAGCATCCACGGAGTGCTGCTCGCCGTCGCCGTGGGTGCGACGATCACCGCGTACTCGATCCTCGACGGTGTCGGGGTTCGCGTCTCGGGCGACCCGCTCGGCTACGCGTCGTGGCTCTTCCTGTTGCAGGGCCTCGCGCTGCCCGTCACGTGTTTCGCGCTGTCGCGGGACAAGCGTTCGTTCCTGCCCGTCATCCGCCGCAACGCCGTGCGCGGCGGGATCGGAGGCGTGCTCTCGCTCGTGGCCTACACGATCGTGGTGTGGGCGCAATCGGTCGCACCGCTCGCCCTCGTCTCGGCGTTGCGCGAGACCAGCGTGCTGGCTGCCGGGCTCATCGGCCTGCTCTTCTTCGGCGAACGCTTCAGCCGATGGCGCACGGTGGCGACGGCATGCGCGGTGGTCGGCATCGTGGCGATCCGCGTCGGGACCTGAGCGTCGTCCTCGCGCTCAGAGGTCTTCCGGCGCCAGGTCCCCCTGCCCCTCGTCGCCGAGCTCTGCCTCGAACGGATCCTCCCCCTGCGACTCCGGTTGCGCCTCGTCGGGAATCCCGAATCCGGCCGCCTCCAGTTCCTCCTGCTCCTCGGCCTCGATGTCCTCCTCGGGCACCGGGTCGGGCTCCCCGATGTCCTCGGGCGGCCGCGGCTCGGTGTCGGCGGCGGGGATCGCCGCGCCCCCGACGTCGTCCGGTTCGATGTGGATGCCCTCGTCGCTGTCCATCGCAGACTCCTCGCGTCTCCTGCACCACGGCCGGTCGACCGCGGTCCGACACACGATAGGCCGAGGTACGGATGCACCGGAGCGGATTGACAGCGGTGCTCACGACGTTCGCTCGTCACCGGCAGATCACACATCAGGCAGACGGATGCGCCACATAACCAGCATCGTCTTCACTGATTGCTCGGCAACCGTTGTCATGGAGGAACGGCGCAGCACGCCGTCGCGACTCCGTGCGGCGCCGCGGTCATGGACTCGATGGAGAGACACATGTCGAATACGACAACTGCTGGAACCCGACGTGCCGGAGTCTGGCAAGCGATTCTGCTGCTCGCAGGCAGTTGCATGCCGGTGCTGGGTTCCGTGCTCATCACACCGGTGCTCCCCCAACTGTCCGAACACTTCGCCGAGGAGTCCGGAGCGGTGGTGCTCGTTCCGATGATCGTTGCGATACCGGCGCTCATGATCGCGTTGTTCGCACCGTTCGCAGGCCAGATCGTCGACCGGCTGGGCCGCAAGAAGCTACTGATCGGTTCTCTCGTCGTCTACGCCTTCGTCGGCACGGCACCCGTCTGGCTGACCGGCCTGACGGAGATCCTCGTCAGCCGCGTGCTGGTCGGATTGTGCGAGGGCGCGATCATGACCGTCTGCACCACGCTGATCGTCGACTACTTCCACGAGGAGAAGCGGCGTAACCGGTACCTCGGCCTGCAGACTGTGACCACGACGGTTGCGGCCACGGTCTTCATTGCGGTCGGCGGGGCATTGGGCGCCGGCGGTTGGCACGTGCCGTTCTGGGTATACCTCGCAGGCGTCGTCATCGCGGTACCGATGCTGTTCTCATTGTGGGAGCCCAGCGGTTCCGATCCCACTGACACCCACGTCGACGCGGGACAGCCTGCTCGCGTGCCATGGCGACGCATCCTCGTCCGACTGTTCGTGACACTGTTCGGCGGATTCACGTTCTACGTGCTCATCATAGAGGTCAGCTATCTCGTCGTGGATACCGGCATCTCCGCAGCGAACACGGGGGCTATCGGCGGCGTCGCGGCGGTGGCATCGCTCGCGACGGCGGCCGGAGGCCTGCTGTTCGCGCGACTGACGAAGGTGCGCCCGGCTCGGCTTCTTCCGGTCGCGTTCGGGCTGCAGTCCGTCGGGATGATGGTCATCGGTGTGCTTCCGGTGCTCCCGGCCGTCATCGTCGGTGCGATCATCTCGTCCCTCGGTTCCGGACTCCTGCTACCGTCACTGCTGACGTGGGTCGTCACGACGGCGAACTTCGAAGAGCGAGGCCGAGTGACCGGCTGGTGGACCGCGTCGTTCTACCTCGGCCAGTTCCTTACCCCGATTCTCATGGGGGCGATCGGTGCGGCTTTCGGTGGCCTCGCTGCCGCGGTCGGGATCGTGGGCGGCTGTGCAGCGGTTGTCGCGATCGCGGTGCTTCTCACCGGGCGCCGACAGACCGGTCTCAACCACCCGACGGCTGCTCAGGACGCGTGACCAGGAGTTGACTCCAGCGCGCGCTCGATGAGCCTCCCGATCGATCCGTCGTGCACGAACCCGAGTCCGTCGGCCAGCTCCGTCGACAGTTCCGGCTGGGCGGCGAACTGCGCCGTAAGGTCTGAATCGGGCTCGAACCTCACGCGGCCCCGGCTCTGCGGGAGCATCTCCGCAAGCGCACGAACGAGGTCACCGAGCTGCACCCGAAGGGCCGGGATCGTGAACGCCCGACGACGACCGAGAGCGCCCGCATCGAGAAGCACGCCGTGCACGATGGCGTCGATGCAGGCCGGTACCGAAAGCAGCCAGCTCGTTCCAGATTCCGGCGCGGGGACGACGAAGTCGTCGCCCGCCGCGCATGCCGTGAACAACGTGCTGAGAAAGGCGGAGCGCAGGCGGATGTCTGCATCGGGCCGGGCGACGATGCCCGGCAGCCGCAGCGCCAGACCGTCGATCCAGCCCCTTGCGCTGAACTGGCCGATCACCGCCTCGATCATGAGCTTCTGGGCGCCATACGTCATGACGGGCTCAGGCCGCGTGTCGTCGTCGATCCGTTCCGGCAGGGGCGGCCCGAACACGGCGATCGAACTCGCGTAGACGACCCGGGGCACGCCCGGCGCATCCCTCAGTGCCTCGAGCAGGTTCAGCGTGGCATCCACGTTCACGCGCCGCGCGAGCGCGTGGTCCCGTTCCGCCGCACCGCCGAGCACACCGGCCAGGTGCGCCACCGCATCCGGATGCTCCGCGATGGCCGCCGCCAGCACCTCAGGCTCGCAGAGGTCGCCCTCGACGACGTTCACGCGAGGATCGGCGGCGAGCGCGCCGTGCGGGTCGGCGACCGAGACGTCGGCGACGGTGAAGCGTGTGGTGGCGAACCGCTCGTCCGCGAGCATCCGTCGCACGAGGCGCTCGCCGACGAAGCCGGCGGCACCCGTGATCAGCACGCTGTGCGGAACACGGGCCATCACTCGGCGACGATCGACCGGATCAGCGCGTGCTGCCGGCGTAGCTGGTCCGCCGCCCGGTAGAGCTCGTGGTGGCCCTCGTACTCGCTGGAGAGCCAGCCGGAGTACCCGGCGTCGAGCACGACGTCGATGATCTCCCGCCACGGGATGTAGCGATCGACGAGGTCGTCGTCCACCTCGTAGAACTTGGCCTGGAAGTACACGGTGTGCTCCATCACCTCGGCCAGATCGGAGACCGGCACGAGCGGAACCTCCGGCGGTCGCCCGGCGCCGTCGCCCATGCGGAACGACGCGCTTCCACCGCGTCGCGGATACGGCTTGGTCTCGAACACCCCCGTGTCGATCAGGAGCCCGAAGTTCTCGCTGCCGGTGCGCTCCTTGAACTCGAGGTACTCCTCCACGACGGCGGAGCGGATGACGGTGGGCCAGTGGATCTCGGGGCAGATCACGATCCCGAGATCGGCGGCCAGCTGCAGATTCCGCTCCACGGCGCCCTGCCAGATCGGATCGACCCGGAGGTCCTCTGAGATCACGCCGATCTTCGGCCGCAGGAACGAGAAGCCCAGGAGTCCGGCCAGCCTCAGATCGAGCTCGAGCTGGGCGGCTCCCTCGTCCTCCGTCATGCCGCGGCCTGGGAACCGGCGTGTGTCGATCCACGAACCGTACAGCGTGGGCGTGAGGCCGAGGCGCTCGTTCCTCGCGCACCAGGCGTCGATCCACTCGGCGGACGGGTTCGGGTAGTCCTCGATGTGCCCCTCCCCGAGGATCTCGAGTCCGGTCGCGCCAAGGTCGGCGACGTCTTCGATGCAGTCCTCGACGGTCATCGTGACGCCGAGGTCCTCCGTGTAGCTGTACAGCGATACGCCGAGGCCGAAGGGCAGGTCGTTCGTGCTCACTTGACGATCACCGCCTTCCGTGTCGCGGTCCAGATGGATGGTTGCAGTTCTTCGGGGATGTACGACATGCGCACGCGCAGCACGAACGTGACGTCGTGGATGCCTCGCGCGAGGCCACCGGGACGAGGCACGGTCAGCACCGCGGCGCGGTCCTTCGGCCATCGGGCGTCGGTGGATGCCTGCAGTTCGGCGAACGAGTACTCCCCCGTCGGCAGGCTCCACCGGATGTCTTCCCCGTCGAACTCCTCACCGTCGACGATCACCGTCGGCTTGTCGAGCAGGTTCGCCCACATCCCCCGGTAGTACGGGCTGCGCACCCGGAGCTGGAATCCGGTGGGGTCATCGGACGGTCCGACATTGCGGAACCCCGCAGCTTGGATGAGTGGTTCTTCGAGCATGATGACGTTCCTTCTCTTTCAGGCTCTTTCACGCGGTGACGGACTCGGCGGCTGGCACGACGTCGGAGGAGTCCGAAAGCCGTCCCCGCGGCATCAGGACCGAGGCGACGACGCCGATGAGGTAGGTGACGGCGAGGAAACCGAAGACGGGCGCGAACACATCGCGGTAGATCTGGGCGATGCGTTCCTGGAGCGCGGGATCCGCCGCGTGCACGACCTGCGGAGTGAGCGTGGCCGCATTCAAACCTACGGGAAGCAATGCGGCGACGCCGGCCGCGATGACGCCGCCGATGACCGCGGTCGCCAGCGTCGACCCGATCTGCCTCACGAGGTTGACCGTCGAGGTGACCGCGCCCGTCTCCCCGGCGGGCGCTGCGCTCTGCACCACCGCCACGATGAGGCTCATGAAAGCCCCCGTTCCGAGACCAACGACGGCCATCACCGCCATCGGCACCCAGAGCGGGAGGCCGACCGGGAGCGCGGCCATCGTGGCGAGACCCGCGGCTCCCAGTGCCGTGCCCACGATGGGGAACGGCCGGTAGTGGCCGGTGCGACTGGCCAGCCAGCCCGTGCCGAGATTGCTGACCAGCATGCCGAAAACGGTGGCGATCGGGACGAGTCCCGACACCGTCGCGCTCGTTCGGTACGCCATCTGGAAGTAGGTCGGCAGGTACGCCGTGATCGAGAACAGGCCGACGCCGACGATCGCGGAGATGGCGATTCCGATTCCGATCGTGCGGTTCGCGAAGTGTCTGAGATCGACGAGAGGCTCCGCGACCCGCAGCTCGACGACGAAGAACGCCGCCAGCGCGAGCACCGCGAGAGCGAGCATCCAGAGGTCCATGACGCCCTGCCCTGGAGCTGCCGCCAGCAGAACGAGGGCGACGAGGCCCACGGTGAGCGTGATCGTGCCTGCGATGTCGAAACGCGCACGGCCGCCGCCGGCGATACGTGGCACGGCGAAGGATGCCAGTGCCAGTGCGACCAGTCCGACGGGCAGGTTCACCCAGAACACCCAGGGCCAGCCCCAGTAGTCCGTGATGAGCCCGCCGAGCAGCGGGCCGATCAGGATGGCGACAGGGAACGCGGCACCGATGACAGCGAGGTATTTCGGTCGCTGTCGCGGAGTCGTGGCGTGCGCGATGATCGTCTGCGACATGAGCTGCAGGCCGGCCGAGCTCATCCCCTGCACCACCCTGGACGCGATCAGCCACCAGATGCTGTTCGCGAACCCGCATGCCGCGGACGCCAGCATGAACACCACAAGCGACGACAGGAACACCGGCCTGGGGCCGATCATGTCGCCGAGCTTGCCGAGCACGGGCAGCAGCACGGTGCTGGCGAGGGTGTAGCCGACGACGATCCAGCTCATGTGCTCGAGCGCGCCCAGCTGGCCGGCGACGGTCGCGAGGGCGGTGGTCACCACGGTGTTGTCGAGCGCGCCGAGGAAGGAGACGGTCAGCAGCGCGATGACGAGAAGACGGAGTCTCACGGCAGAAAGCGGCATACGCGTAAGTGCCCGATCGATCGGGCCGTCGACGCGACGGTCTGTGTCCGCATTGCTACTTCGCGATACGGAACGGGCGAGCTGCCCCAACGTCATGTTGATTCTAGGCGTTCTTTAGGTGGAAAGCAACTAAAGTGCTCGCCTGACGCGGGTGCGGATACGTGCCCTCGGCACGTCGGGCGCTGTCACCGGCTGCCCGACGCGGGAGGTGAGTTCACCGATGCCCTGCACGCTCATGCTGACCACGTCGCCGGGTCGAAGCGGCGGCGGGGTCAGCTCACCGCGGCGGCCCCAGAGCTCGCCGAGGCATCCGCCGTTGCCCACCGTTCCGGAGCCCAGCACGTCGCCGGGGACGACCCGCGAGTTGCGGGAGGCGTAGGCGATGAGCTCGGCGAACGGCCATCCCATGTTCGAGACCAGGTCTTCCCCGATGAGCTCGTCGTTGACGCGCACCTCGGCGCGCACCGCCAGGAATCCGTCGTCGTCGAGAGAGGGCCCCAGCTCGTCCGCCGTGACGATCCAAGGACCGAGACTCGTGCCGAAGTCCTTGCCCTTCGCCGGTCCCAGCCGCACCTTCATCTCCCTGGACTGCAGGTCACGCGCCGACCAGTCGTTCATGATCGTGTAGCCGAAGATGTGGTCCGCAGCCGCGGCTGAGTCGAGGTTCACGCCGTCGGAGCCCTCCACCGCGCCGACCACGACGGCGACCTCGAGCTCGAAGTCGAGCCGCTCGGTGACCGGAGGGGCTACCGGCTCCCCCGGTCCCAGCACCGTGTGCGGGTTCGTGAAGTAGAACGTCGGCGCCTCGTACCACTCGGGAACGACCTCGCTCTTGCCGTCGACCGAGGCGCTGACGCCCTCGACGTGCTCCTCGAACGCGACGAAGTCGCGGATGGCCGCGGGCTTCAGGGGGGCCAGCAGCTGCACCGTATCGAGCTCTGCACCCCGGGCATCCTTCGCCGTCTCGTGCAGCCGGGACGCGAACCCCAGCCCGCGCTCGAGCACCTCGCGCACAGTGAGCTCGTCGGGGAATGGCACAACGCTCTCTCCGATCACGAACCCCTCGCCGATCGCTCCGGGCTTCTCACGCCACCGAGCGATCCTCATGCGCTCACCCGTTCGTTCAGGAGCTGTGCTGCGTTGCCCGCGAGGATGTCGTGCTCGACGGGCTCGGACAGCGCCGCGCCTCGCACGAAACCGACCGGATCCTCCGTTCCCATGTCGAACGGGAAGTCGCTGCCGAGCAGCACCTGGGATGCCCCGGCGACGGCGATGAGGTGACGCAGTACGTCGGCGTCGTGCACGACGGTGTCGAACCACAGCCGTCGCAGGTAGCTCGACGGCTCGTCAAGGCACACGTGGGCGTCCGGCCGTTTGCGCCACGCGTGATCGCTGCGCCCGATCGAGGTGGGCAGATAGCCGCCGCCGTGCGCGGCGACCACCTTGAGCCGGGGATGCCGGTCGAGCACGCCGGAGAAGATGAGGTGCGACAGCGCGACGGCGTTCTCCACCGGCTGGCCCACCGTGTTCGAGAGGTAGTAGCGGTCGAGCCGGGCGTCCAGACTGCAGCCGAACGGGTGCAGGAAGACGACGACCCCGAGCTCTTCGGCGCGCGACCAGAACGGCTCGAGTCGTTCGTCGGAGAGTTCGACGTCACCGGCGAACGACGAGATCTCCACTCCCGCGAGGCCTCGCCCTAGCACGGCGTCGTCAAGGCACTCGGCGATGCGGGATGGATGCTGCAACGGGACGAGCCCGAGCCCGATGAGGCGATCGGGAGCCTGCGAGACATGCTCGGCGACGAGCCGGTTCGCCTCGCACGCGATCCAGACGGCGAGCTGCTCGCCCGCCCACGGGTAGATGTGGCTAGGCGAGGGGCTCACCCACTGCCGGTCCACGCCCTGCTCGTCCATCGACGCCAGCCGCACGTTCACGTCGGTCAGCCGTGGAATGCGGGCGCCCACCATCGGTCCGGACACGGCAAGGCTCGCGGCGCCGTTCCTGGTCAGCTCCAACGCAGCCGCCTCGCGCGCCCCATCGGGGTCGCGGGATTCGACCTCTGCCTGCAGCGACGGCAGCAGCACGTGCGCGTGCACGTCGGTGACCGGCTGAGCCGCGCTCGTGTTCTGCGCGCTCATGCCGGTTCCGCCATCTTCTGCGCGATGCCGAAGATCAGACCACCGGCGTCGGCCTCCCGGTCCCCGTCGATCTGCCACTGACCCAGCTGCACGGATGCCTCGACCACGGCTTGCGCGCGTGGCAGGCGGCGGGCGTGGAAGTCGTCCCACAACCGCTGGTCGAGAACCGCTCGCTCCTCGAGCAGCTCGGTCAGCACGAGCGCATCCTCGAGGCCCTGCGCCGCCCCCTGGGCGATGGTCGGCGGGCAGGAGTGCGCGGCGTCGCCGATGATGACCGCTCGTCCCCGGTTCCACGGCGCGTCGACGAGGTGCTGCGTGAACCACGTGTAGTTGACGTGCGCTCCGTCGGCCAGGTCTCGGCGGATCGACTCCCACGGTCCCTGATAGGCGAGCGACTCCTCGAGCATGATGCGCACGGCGTCCTCGTCGTCCACCCCGAACCGGTCCTGCGCCTTCTCGACCAGGAACGCGTACATCGTGTCCTCCCCTGTCGGCGTGTAGCCGGCGATGTACACCGGACCGCCGTAGTAGAGCTCGCTGCGCTCGACCTCCGCCGGCCGCGAGACGAACGAGCGCCAGATGCCCATCCCCGTCGGCTGCGGAGCGGTGTCGATTCCGATGAGACCTCGCACGGACGAGTTCAGCCCGTCCGCACCGATCAGCAGATCGAACTCGCCGGCGGGCTCCCCGTTCACCTGCACCTCGACGGCATCCTCGTCCCGCGTGACGACGCCGGTGACCTCAGAGCCCCAGTGCACGACGGCGCCGGCGCTTTCGGCAGCGCGCAGCAGGATGCGTGCGAGGTCCGGCCGGTACATGCCCATACCGGCGGGATAGTCCGGCCCGCCCGTCTTCACGTCGGGCAGCTGCGCCACGATCGGAGCGCCGGGTCCGGGGGCACGCAGGTTGAGCCCCTCGAACGGATAGCCCGCCGAGCGCACCTCGTCCCAGACGCCCAGCGCGTCGAACACGCGCAGCGCGTTGCCCTGCAGCGTGATCCCGGAGCCGAGTGCGCTCAGCTCCGGCTTGGACTCGAAGACGTCGACCCGCACGCCCGCCTTCGCGAGTCGGATGGCGGCGGCCAGGCCGGAGATGCCGGCGCCGGCTATCGCGACCTTCTGCACTGCTGTCATGGACGGAACCTCTCTGTTCTTCGGTCTGCTTTTCTTACAGGATCGCCACCGGATTGACCGGCGAGCCGACCGCGCCCGTCACGGGCAATGGCGGCGCCGACAGCAGGAACTCGTAAACCCCCGACTCAGCGCAGGCTGACGCGAGCTCCTCGAGGTCCCACATCTCGCCGATGGTGAGCCCGATGTTCGGGATGCTCACCTGATGGAGCGGCTGGAAGGCGGGCACGTCGAACTCGTTCGGTCGCACCTCGAATCCCCATGTGTCGGTGGCGATCGCCGCCACCTCGGTGCGGTGGATCCACCCCGCCGTCGTCAGCGACAGTCCGGGCGCGGCGCCGCCCGCGTAGTCGCCCCAGCCGTCCCGCCTCGCCCTGGCGAGCTGCCCGGTGCGCACGAGCACGATGTCTCCGCGTTCGACGGTGACGCCCTGCGCGTCCGCCGCGCCCACCAGGTCGGCGGTGGTGATGGCGTAGCCGTCGGCCAACTCTCCGGTATCGGGCTGGAGGAAGCGGCCGACGTCGAGCAGCACTCCCCGGGCGACGACGGCGGATGCCGCGTGCTCGATGCCCGTGACCAGGTCGCCGTCGCTCGTGACGACGTCCCCGGCCCTGCGACCGTTCCACGCGTTGCCGTGGTCGAAGATGTGTCCGAGCCCGTCCCACTGCGTCGAGCACTGGAGCGGCATGGCGATCACGTCGTCGGCACCGCCGATGCCGTGCGGAAATCCCTGGGTTCCGCGCTCGGCGTCGGTTCCGGTGTCGAGCATGGTGTGCACGGGGTTCGTGCGACGGCGCCATCCCTTCTGCGGGCCGTTCATGTCGAACGACTGCGCCAGCGAGACCACCTGGCCGGTGCGCACGAGCTTTGCCGCCGCAACGCGCTTCCGCTCGTCGATGAAGTTCAGCGTGCCGAGCCTGTCGTCCTCGCCCCAGCGTCCCCAGTTGCGGTACGCCGCGGCACGTCTGGCGATCTCGCCCTCCGGGTCGCTGCGGTCCAGGCCGTGCGGGTCCTCGCTCGGCTCGCTCATCGTGTCCCCTCCGCGATACAACGCACCACCTGGGTGCCGAGGCCTTGGATGCTGCCGGTCATGACGTCACCGTCGCGCAGGAATCGCTTCCAGTGCTGGCCGTTCCCCGCCGGGCTGCCGGTGAGCAGCAGGTCTCCCGGCAGGAGCGGCATCGTCTGGGACGCACCCGAGATGAGCGCGGGGATGTCGAACAGCAGATCGCTGGTCGAAGCATCCTGCATCACCTGCCCGTTCAGCTCGAGCCGCACATTCGCGTCCGTGGCATCGACGAACGGCGCGGGAACGAGGAACGGCCCGGTGGGCAGGAAGCCCGGCGCGTTCTTGGCGCGGTACCAGTCCGTTCCGATCTCCTTCATGTCCTTGCGGAACACGAGGTCGCGCGTCGTGATGTCGTTGCAGATCGTGTAGCCGGCGACATGGTCGAGCGCACTCTCCCGCGACACCCGGAACGCCGGCGCGCCGATCACGACGGCCAGCTCCAGCTCCCAGTCGTGCACCTCGCTGTAGGAGGGCAGAACCAGCTCCTCGTCGTCGCCCACCACGCACGCGGGAAGGCCGATGAAGAAGTACGGCTCGCCGTGCGCGGCGCGTTCGTCCATCATCCTGGCCGCGAACTCGCGCGCCTCCTCGGGTGTTCGCTCGGTGTTCTGCGTCAGTCCGGCGGCCACCAGCTCGATCACGTGCTGCCGGTAGTTCGCGCCGGTCTGCAGCACCTGACGCGGCTCTACAGGGGCGGTCAGCGTCGCCTCCGACAGCGGTGACCATGGGCCGTCCTGGTTCGCGAGCGCTCCGAGGCGGTCCCAGTCCGGTTCAGCGAGGAACGCATTCAGGTCGGGGGCGCCGAGCTCGTCGGGGCCAAGTGGCCGGATGCGATCGCCCGCGACGAGTCCGAGGGTCACACGGTCGCCGTCCCGGTACCTGGCCAGCGCGAACGGTGCGTCGAAGCGTCGCGTGTAGCCGGATGTCATCAGCCGCGCCCCTGCTCCGCGTACGGGTTGAGCAGTGCGTCGCGGATCTCGTCCGGCACGCCTTCCTCGGTGGCACTGGGGCCGTCGGCGGGCGGGAAGGACTCGGTCATCGACATCGGCATGGCGCCGTTGCGGTAGAAGTTGTTCGAGCCCTGCGACGGACGCCAGGTGTTCGGCTCCCAGTCCGGGACGTAGTTGCGGTAGCCGCCGGTGTTGAGCTCGATGCGAAGCGAGGACGGCTCACGGTAGTAGAGGAAGTTCTGCTCGCCGATGCCGTGGATCGACGGCCCGTACTCGATCGGCACACCGTGCTCCATCAGGGTGTCCGCGGCGATCAGCAGCTCCTCGCGGGTGTCCACCCAGAACGCGTAGTGGTTCACGCGTCCCGCGCGGGTGGATCCGTCGAGCACGACGCCGAGGTCGTGCGACTTCTCGTTCGTGGTGAGCACGGAGAAGATCGAGATCGGCGCCTCGTCGAGCACGGTGCGGGCCATGATGCGGAAGCCGAGAACGTCGTTGTACCACTGCGCGAAGGCATCCACGTCGCTGCAGGCGATCGTCACGTGGTCGAGCTGCCGCGGCGCGCCGGCCACGGTGCTGCGCTTCTCCGGGCGGTCGGGGTAGATGGATGCCTCGGCCTGTGCCGCCTGGTGCCTGGTGACGTCCCAGTGCAGCGTCATGCTGTGGCCCCACGGTCCCGTGAAGGTGTAGGCCCGGCCGATCTTGTAGACGTCGTCTCGCCAGGAGCCCTGGATGCCGGCGGCCTCGATGCGAGCCACGGCCTCCTCGAGCGCCGCTGGACTCGACGTGCGCCACGCCATCGTCTTGAGCGACGGCTCGTTCCCGGGAACCACGACGACGGAGTAGGCGTAATAGTCGCCCCAGCAGCGCAGGTACGCGCGACCATCGACGCGGGCGACGACGGTCAGGCCGACCTGCTCTTCGTAGAACTTCACCGACGCGTCCACGTCGGGCGACGTGATGGCGACGTAGGAGAGGTGGGAGAGGAGGTTGGTCATCTTCGATCCTTTCAAGGGGAGCACTTCACTGCTCCGGAACCAGGATCGGTGGCGCAAAGGGCATCGGGGAAGCGCATATCTCCTATCCTCCGAATCAGGATCGTTTATGCCGGATGCGACGAGCATTCGCCCTAATGCTGCCTATCCCGCATCGGAATCGACAATAGTTGTGCGAGTTAACGCAGGAGACCTCCGACACTTGTGTCAGAATCGAGCATGGCCAGCGAATCGGTTCTGCGCTTCTCCGCGCAGACGGACGAAGTCACCAGCCTGCTGCGCATCGTGAACCTGGTCCGTACCGGCGAAGCCGTCACCAGGCCCGAGATCGGACGCCTGACCGGACTGGGGCGCGGTGTCGTGACCCAGCGAGTGGATGCGGCCATCGAGATGGGATTCATCGCCGACGGCGACTTCGGGCCGTCGTCGGGCGGCCGTGCACCACGCACCCTCCGGTTCCGGTCGGAGCGAGGCATCCTCGCGGTCTGCGCCCTCGGCGCCCTGCACATCCGGGTCGGGCTGGCGACGCTCGACGGCGAGATCCTGGCGGAGGCGCACCGCGAGTGGGACATCGCACGCGGCCCCGCGAAGACGCTCGACACGGCGCTCGGCATGCTCGACAAGCTGCTGTCCAAGCAGTCCGGCGCCGACGTCTGGGCGGTGTCGGTCGGCATCCCGGGGCCCGTCGACTTCGAGACCGGTTCCCCGGTCGCCCCGCCGATCATGCCCGGGTGGAACGGGTTCGACGTGCGGAACCGGTTCGAGCAGCACTTCGAGGCGCCGGTGTGGGTGGACAACGACGTGAATCTGCTCGCCCTCACGGAGCGCAGCCACCGCCGCGACGACGCCGTCGACCTCATCTACTGCAAGGTCGGCAGCGGGATCGGCGCGGGCCTTCTGTCGCGCGGCCGCATCCACCGCGGTGCCAACGGGGCTGCAGGCGACATCGGCCACGTGCGCGTTCACGACTCCGTCACCCCCTGCCGCTGCGGCAAGGTGGGGTGCCTCGAAGCGGAGGCATCCGGCTGGGCCCTGGTACGGGACGCGTACAAGGCCATCGACGACGGCACCGCCAGCACTCTGGGTGCGCACGTGGAGAAGGGCGATGCCATCACGCCCGATGCGATCTCGGTCGCAGCCATGGACGGCGACGCCCTGGCGATCGCGCTCGTGCAACGGTCCGCTCGGCTCATGGGCGAAGCCATCGCCGGGCTCGTGAACATGTTCAATCCCGGCGTGATCGTCGTCGGCGGCGCGATGGCGGGAGCGGGCGAGATCTTCCTCGCGGGCATCCGGCAGCGGGTCTACGAGCTGTCGCTTCCGCTGGCAACACGCGACCTGGCGATCGTGCAGTCCGTCGGTGACGAGAAAGAGCCCCTGCGCGGCGGCGCGGAGCTCGCGATCGAGCAGCTCTTCGACGTCACCTTCCCGCGCTGGTTCGCCGCCGGCCGACCGACCATCGACGGTGTGAAGGCGGCCGCCTGAGCGCAGTGGACGGCCGCCTTCACGCCAGCGTCAGCTCAGTACGAGCTCGCGTTCGACGGGCACGCGGTTGGTGACGTAACGGCCGGGTCCGCCGTCCGTCCCCGGCATGATCTGCATGTAGAGCAGTCGCATGGTGAGCACCACTTCGACCGTGATCTTCGCGCCGGGTTCGGGCACGTCGTCGAGCAGGATGACGACATCCGGCCGGTCAGCGACGAACCAGAGCGTGTCCCACTGCTCCGGCAGCTCGTCGACGCGATAGGAGCGGCCGTTCAGCTCGAACCGCAACCGCTCCCGTGGCACCTCCTCGCCGTTCAGCACGACGTCGACGCCGTCGACGGCCGAGAGCCAGAGGCTGCGGTACCAGGGGATCTGCACCGAGACGGCGAGGCCGTCCGGGCGGCGATGCACGTCCTTCTCGGAGAAGAGCGAGTTGTGAGTGGCCATGATGCTCCTTACGCGAATGTGTCGGTGAACGTGCCGTGCGGCGCCGGCGGAACGGGCTCGAGCTTCTGCACGGTCCTTGGACTGTATGGATGGCTCGTGCTCGGCACCGGCTCGTCGGCCGGCGGCATGAAGACGGGCTTGCCGTCGTCGCCGAAGTACATGAGGTCGAGGTCGAACGCACCCTGGTTCTTCAGACCGAAGCTGACCCAGTTCTCCTCGAAGGGTGCGCGGGCCAGTTCGTAGCAGCGGAACTTCCAGATCTTCCACTCGCCGTCCTGGCGCAGGAAGTCGATCGCGTACTTGCACCAGACCCAGTGCGCCCAGACCTTCTTGCCGAGGACTTCCTCAGGCGAATACATGTCGGGGAATGCCTCGGCCACCTGCGGGTCCGTCAGGCCCGACTCGGTACCGGCCATGATCCACACGCCCTTGGCGGTCTCGCCGTCGCCGGCGATCTCGATCACGGGCGTCGTCGTGGTGTGCAGGATGAGCTTGCCCACGGGAGACGGACGGCCCTGGTGGTATCGCACCACGCTCTCCCAGGTGGTGTACTGGCCGGCGTTCGTGTAGCGCGCCCGGATTCCGGGTGTCCCCGGCTTCACCCACAGCGGGATGATCTGCTCGTCCTGGAACGCATTGTGCAGGTACATGTAGCGGTTGAAAAGATTCTCGACCTCTCCCCTGTCCGCGGCACGGCGCGCCAGCGCGGTGGCTGCTGCGACTTCCTCCCGCAGCCGGACCACCTCGGCGACGAGGCCGGCCACGGACCGCTCTTCGACGGTGTCAGACACGAGCCGCCTCCTTCTCCGCAACGCTCTCCTCGATGGCGTGCCTCATCAGCGCGTGCTGCTTCTTCACCAGGTCGATCGGGTCGGCTTCGCCGAGGTCGGAGAACGCGTGCCCCTCCCACTCGCTCGAGAGGAACCCGCGGTATCCGCCCTGCACGAACTGGCGCACGATGCGAGGGATGTCCATCGCCGGCTCCTGCCCGTCGTCGTCGAGTCCAAAGAACTTCGCGTGCACGTGGAAGATCTGCGGCATGATGTCCAGCCACTCCTCCGGCGGCACCAGCCCGTGCATGTTGAACGCGAGCCGGGTGAACGGGCCGAACCGCACCGGGTCCACTCCCTCGCCGCGCAGATAGTCCTCGAACTTCTGGTTGCGCACGTGCATCGGAGTCGGCTCGTGCCAGATCTCGTCCATCACGGGGAAGTGCTTCTCGTCCAGACCCATCTTCGCCAGCTGCAACAGTAGGGTCGGCGAGAGGCTGTGCATCGTCGACGAGAAGTCAGCTGTGAACCCGAGACGGTCGCTGCCGAGCTCCTCGTACATCTCCCGGATGCCGAGCACCTTCTCATCGTTCGGGCCCTGCGGTGCGTGGATCTCATAGCCCAGCTTCTGGTCGTACTGCTCCGCCAGCGGCAACAGGCTGCGCAGCAGCTCCTTGCCCGCCGAGCGGATCACCACCCGCCTGAACCCGAGCGTGTGCGCGGTCTTCAACTGACGAGCGAGGAAGTCGTGCTCCTCCTCCGGTGTCATGTCCCGGTCCTTGCGGCGCCCCATGTCGAGGTTCGTTCCCACGGCGCTGGGCTCCAGCTCGTAGCGCTCGAGGGTGTCGAACCAGAGCTTCACGAACGCGTCATCCACATCCGGGTAGGTGCGCAGCAGCTGCGCGATGTTGAACTCGACGCCCGGACCGATCCCGTTCTCCGCCACCGACGCGATGAGCGTCTCCGGCGTGTACAGACCCGCCGCGAACTCGCTCGTCATCGAATACAGCGTCGTGCCCAGCCGGATGCCCGTGCCCGCGATGCCGTTCTCTTCTGCTGTCTCTTCCATCTCTTCCTCTCTCAACCCCAGTCGGAGTCCATCTGCTTGAGAACCTGCTCCACCGTCATCTGGCCGGTGAGGATGCCCTGCACGCCGCTGCCGAGATCGGCGTAGACCTTGGCGTTCGTCCAGTCGGTCGACGGCAGTCCGCGGACGGTTCCGGACGTGATGAGCTGCTTCACCGGATCGAACTGCGGCCGAAGCGTCGTCGACTCGTCGGCCGTCACGGGAATCGTGCCCACCGCCTGCGAATACGCCTCCTGCCCCTGCTTGGAGAGGATGTACGCCAGGAAGCTCTCGGCGAGTTTCGGGCTCTTCGTCTTCGCGCTCGCTGAGACGCTCTGATCCGCGCTGACCGACAGGTACGTCCTCGTCCCTGCCGGCGCCGCGATGGGCAGGATCACGAGCTTCACGTGCCCACCCGCGGCATCCATGATCTCCTTCGCCGCGTTGCTCGGCGCGAAGAAGCCGAGGATGCTGCCCTGGGCTGCGCCGTTGGTGAGTGCGTCGAAGCCGGCACTCTGGGCGCCGTCTTGGAAGCATCCGGCATCGAACATCTTCTTCACGTAGGTGAGCGCCTGGACCCACCCCTTGGTGCCGGCGAACGTGACCTTGCCTGCCGCGCGTTCTGCGTTCCAGTTCTTGTCCGGCCCGTAGACGGTCGATGCCGCGATCCCCGTCGTGAGGAAGGCGTTGTTCGCGGGAACCGATCCAGCGAGACCGTAGAGCGTCTTGCCGTGGGCGCGCGCCACGGCGCACTGCGCGATGACGTGGTCGAGGCTCGTCGAGGCGTCGATGTCGACCCCGATCGACTTCGCCAGTTGGTCGTTGTAGATGACGCCGTTCGCGTTGCTGCCGAGAGGAACCCCGTATGCCTTGCCGTTGTACACCCACAGTTCCTTCTGCGACGCGGGCAGGGCGGAGACGATCGCGGGATCGGTCAGTGGAAGCAACTGGCCGGCCTTCGCGAACGGGATGATCGAGTACGACTGGCCGGTCCCTCCCTCGGACTGGAACGTGTCAGGGGCGTTGCCGCCCTGCACGCGCGTCGCGATGGCGCCGGGATAGCTCTCCGCTGGAAGGTTCACCGGCGTGACGGTGACCCCCTTGTGCTTCTTCTCGAATCCCGTCGCGAGACTCGTGTAGGCCACCTTGTCCTGGTTGTTCGTCGCTCCGAACGCGAACGAGATGCTCTGCGGTTCTTTCCCGCTCGCGGGGGTGCTCGAGCAGCCGGCGAGAAGCAGGCCTCCTGCCGTGAGCGGCACAGCGAGCATGGCCGTCCGTCTCCAGAAGGTGCGATGACGCACGAGTTCACCTCCCGCTTTCGCTGTAGGAGACTGCGGGCAGCCACGCCGCCAGCTGTATGCGGGCATCCGCCCCGTCGGTCACCATGCGTGATCCGGCGTCCCGAGCCGCCGAGCGCTGCACCGCCTGCTCGCCTGCGATGATCTCGAACGGCGACTGCCAGTAGTTCCAGTGCCAGCCCTCGTACTCGCTGGAGATGGCACCGTTGTAGCCGTTGTCCACCAGCAGCCGGATGAGGTCGCGCACCGGAACGGAAGGCTCCTCGCCGGAGTCGTCGATGCCGAAGAACTTGCCGTGCACGTGCTTGATCCACGGCATGATCTCGAGCCAGTCATCCACTCGGGCCGGTCCGAAGAGCCCGGTGCCGTTGATGGCGAAGTCGACGCCGAGGTCGGGGCGTCCGTTCTCGGCGCCGAGGGCGATGAAACGGCCGAAGCGCTGCCCGTGGTCGGCCTGGTCGGCGGGTGGGCCTGCCTGGTAGAATTCGTTCCAGAGTGCGACCACCTTGGCGAGCAGGTCGTCGGACGCACCGCGCCTGCGATACGCCTCGATGAGCGAGGGTGCGAAGCCGACTGTCGTCGCGCCCCAGTCGGCGGTGAAGCCGAGGTAGGGCGATCCGACCTTCTCATAGCGGTCACGGAGCGCGAGGATGCGCGGATGCGACGCGTACTGGTCGGCGTGCACCTCCAGTGCGAGTGTCACGCCGTAGCGCTCGGCCACGGGCGCGAGAGCCTCCATCGAGTCGGGTTCGATCGAGATCTGCACGCGCGCGATCGGGAAGCCGAGCTTCGCCGCTGCCTCGATCTGGCGGCGCATGTACTCGATGAGCTCGTCCTGGTTCAACAGGCGATCACGGTGGATGCCGGTGTCGGCGTTGATCGCCAGCGACGTCTGCACCAGCCCGACCTCGTCGACGAGGTCGCGGAAGCGACCGGCGAAGGCGTCGTCGATCGACGGGAACCCGCGGAAGCTGGAGAAGCCGATGATCTCCAGTCCCGGCCCGTAGCCCTCCGCGGCGACCTTGCGGATCAGGCCCTCGAGGTCGTACTGGCGGCCGTGGAATGCCCTGGTGAAGCTGTACAGCGTGACGCCCTGGATCGGGCTGCCCTTCTTCGGGTTCTGCTCGGTCATGCCGCCACTTCCTTCGTCTCGCGTGCGGTCATCGTCTTGGTGTCGTGCTCCTCGATGCGCAGCACCTGGTCGTCGCCGATGATGATGTACGGGATGTAGAGCTTGAGCTCGACGTCGACCTTGTGCTCGGCACCGTCGGCTGTCACGGGGATATCGCCCGACACGACCGCGGAGTCCAGCGGGAACCACCACTCGTCCGTGGCATCCACCAGCTCCTGAAGCCGGAACGTCTTTCCGTTCATGCTCCAGCGCAGCGACGGTGCTGGCGCCAGAACACCGTCGACGGCGAACGACACCTCCGAGATGCACGAGCCCGGCAAGGCTCGGTACCAGGGAATCCGTACCTCGACAGAGCTGCGGGCGCCGTCGGCCGTGAGCGTGCCCTGTTCGATGATGCGATCGGGAATCATCGCGTCCTCCTTGAATCGTGTTCGAGTTTTCGTTCGTGAAATTCGGTGGCGTGCAATTCGTCGGCGATCCGTCGTGCACCTCGCGCGGCGAGCGCGACGCTGGTGAGCGTGGGGTTGCAGGCGGTGGCCGTGGGGATCACGCCGTTGCCTGCGACGAACACCCCTGGCGCCGACCACACCTCGCTGTACGGGCCGCAGACGCTGAGTCCGTCGTCGACCTCGCCCATGCGTACGGAACCCTGATAGTGCAGCGATGCCCCGAGCGGCATGGTGAACGGTCGTTCGTCGATCGGTTCGCCCACGGCGTTCCCGAGCCGCACGATCTCCTCGCGCGCCCGGTCGAGAACGGCGCGGTCGCGATCCGTGAGCCGGTAGTGGATGCGCATGGCCGGCATCCCATAGAAGTCCGTCACGTCGTCGGAGAATTCGACGCGGTCGTCCCACTGCAGGTCCTTCGCCGTGAAGAGGCCGAGGCCGACGATGGTGCCGGGCTCTGCCGGATCGTCCTCGGCCAGCGGCACCGGCGAGGCGTCGAGCTGCATGATCTGGCCGTGGAACGGCGCTGCGTCGGTGAACGGAACCCAGGTGACGCCGCTCTCCTCGCTGAGCGTGCCCGCCACCACGTCGTGTTCGTCGGACTGCCCCGCCGGTGCGTGTCGCGGGGCGGAGGCCGGAACGCCGTCCCGGATGCGAGCCGCGAACACCACCTGGGACTGATCGTTGAGCATGCGTCCGAGTGCTAGCGGGCGGATGCCCGAGGCCCACAGCACCTGCGGCGTGCGCAGGGCGTCGGCCGCGACGACCACGAACCGGGCCTTGACCACGTGCACCCGGTCGTTGCGCAGGTCGCGCACCGTGACGCCGGCCGCCCGGCCGTCCTCGAGCAGCACGCGTGTCACGAGCGACTCGTCGAACAGGGTGAAGTTCGGGTGCTGCCTGGTGGCGTCGCCGAACACGATGTCGGAACCCGACCACACGAGCCTGCCGTCGTCACGGCGGTGCACGGCCAGCGGCATCCGCTGCACGCGGCGGCCAGCAGGCCGGCCGTCATCGACCGCCGCGGCGAGGCGTTCGCGAACCAGCCGGGTGTAGGGGGCGCCGTCGAACGCATCCGTCGTCACACCCAGCAGCCGGTCGGCCTCGTCGAGCAGCTCGTCGAGGTCGGGGAGGAACGCGATGCGCTCACTGTCGCCCGGTCGTGGACACGCTCCGGTCCAGTGAGCGCCCATGCCGCCGACGTTGCTGGAGAAAGCCACGACCGGGAGGCCGTCTTCGCCGTCGAACGCGTAGCCGTCATCGAGCAGATACGTGCCGGGGCGAGCCATCCGGTCCCCGGCCTTCACGGCTCCGGGTGAGCTGACCGTGGCCGCGCCCGCACCGGGGCCCTCCGAACGTTCCTGTGCGCTCGCCCTGGCCGCGACGTCCTCGATGTTCTTCACGTGCGATCCGGGCGGGCTCGACACCGTCGGCCCCACCTCGAACATGGCGATGGTCGCGTTCGGGGCGCGTTCCGACAGGATACGTGCGTACGCGGCGCCGGTCGGCCCGCTGCCCACGATCGCGACGTCGACCGATTCCGGATACCGGCTCACTTCGACTTGCTCCGCTCGCTCAGTACATCGCATGCCGACACCGCCAGCTCGCGAATGAGTGCGACGGATGCCGTGGACTCCTGCGTCGGGTAGTACTCCAGCCCGATCGGACCGTCGTACCCGGAGGCGCGCAGGATGCCCAGCCGTTCCGCCCAGTCGAGCTCGCCGGAGCCCGGCTCACCGCGCCCTGGAGCGTCCGCGAGCTGCACATAGACGATCAGATCGCCCGCGTTCGCGAGTTCGGCCGCCATGTCCTCGCCCTCGACGGCCGAGTGATAGATGTCGTAGAGCACACCGAAGTACGGCGAGTCCACGCCGCGCGCCACGTACACGGCTTCTGACGTGCGGTCCAGCAGCGAGCCGGGGTGATCGACGCGGATGTTGACCGGCTCGAGCGCGAGCGTGACGCCCGATCCGTCGATCTGCGCGATCGCCTTCTGGTAGATCTCGATCAGCTTGTCGAGCTGCACCTGGCGCTTCCAGCCGCCGAAGCCCGTTCCGCTGCCGACGACGATGCGTCGGCAGCCGAGGTCGTGTGCGATGGCGACGCCTTCGTCGAGCTTGCGGTAGAACTCCGAGTGGTCCCACGGCGGGATCATGAACTGCGTGCGCGGCTCCGACAGCTGAGCGGTCAGCGTGGTCCCGGTCTCTTCCAGCGCTGCCTTGAGCGCCGGAAGGTCCTTGGGTGTGGCCGGGGCGTCCACACCGGTCGGTCCCCACATCTCCACAGCGTCGAATCCTGCGGCCGCCGCGGCGCGCACGCGATCGTGGTAGTCCCCTGCCTCGGTGAAGAGCAGTTCGATATTGGGAGCGAGCTGATACACGTTTTCTCCTTCGGTCAGAACACCGGATGGTCGTGGGCGGCATGCACGGGAACCTGCTGCAGCACGTCCCAGTGCTCGACGATCCGGCCGTCCTCGAATCGGTAGATGTCCGCGACAGCGGCGTCCGGCGCGCCGGGTCGGGAAGCCTTGACGTGTACCATCGCGAGGTCGCAGAAGCGCTCGAACGCGGCGCGGTTGTCGGTCATGAGGCCCCTCCCCCGTGCGTGACGGATGCGATCGTCACGGGGCCGAGCAGGCCGGTGGGCTCCTGCTGGGCGAACGCGGAGAAGAAGTCGGGCTGCGCCTTCACCAGGGTGTTGGTCACGTCGACCTCAAGGGTGTTCTGCCCGACGAGCACGGCGTGCGGAACATCGAACCGGTAGGGCGGCGCGATGCGCGTGCCGACGTTGACGCCGTTGATGCGCACCTCGGCGATCTCGTGCACCTCACCGAGATCGAGCCGGTAGCAGCCGTCCGGATGCTCGAGCGTGAACGACGCCGTGTATCGCGCCGTGCCGCTGAAACTCGGCAGCAGGCCGGGCGCGTCGAGGGGCGTCAACTCCTGGACGGTGCGCCAGTGCGTGAAGTGCGGGTGCTCCTCGGCGGTCGCCGTCGCGATCTCCCACTCCGCCGCGATGGAGACCGGCTCACCGACGGTGACGGCGGGGGCGGTGGGAAGGTCGCGCCAGGCGTCCGGGTCGCCGACGATCAGCACGCTCGCCTCTCCCGGCGCCAGCTCCACGTCGATGCGGGTCGAGTCGCCCACGGTTCTTGCCGCGGCGTCCCGGCAGGCCCCCGTCGCGGCATCGAAGACGATCGCGCTTCCGGCACGCGGCAGGGTCAGGGTGGTGCTGATGTCGGAGCGCGTCGACTCGTTGACGAGCATGACGGCATCCACCGGTCCCAGGTCGCGGCGGTAGACGCGTAGTGATGGCGCGCGTGTCGAGCTCTTCACGCCGCGGACCGTCAGCGAGGAGGCGACGTCGGCGAGCTCGTGGAAGGGCACGGCGCGGAACCGGTCGCGCAGCGCGCCGGGGTCGTCCGGTACCTCCGGCACGTCGTCGACGAAGACGACGGGCACTCCCGCGTCGTCGAGCCTGAGCAGTTCGTCGGCGACCGTGCCGGGCAAGTAGGAGCTGCCCGGCACGATCAGGGCGTCGTACGTCTCGTCGCCGAGCGTGAATGCGGCACCGGCGACGCGTGCCCTGGCCAGCGCGTCGGCGGGGACGACGTCGGCGTCCAGCTGCGCCTCCATCAGCGGCCGCAGCGGATGCTCGAACGGTTGCGCTTCACCGAGCCACTCGGCGTCGGCGTGGTAGAGGACGGCGAACGGCGCGACGTGCACTCCCCCGCTGAGCAGGTGACTGAGCCGGTTCGTGTACGCGCTCAGCAGGTGCTGGTAGCGGTACTGCGGGTTCTGTCCGTGGCCGTAGAAGTGCGGTGGGCAGTCGAGGTCGGGGAACGGTGCAGGCGAGAACGCGTGCGGCACGATGTGCGTCACACCGCGGACCAGCAGATGGTTCGTGAGCCAGGCGAACAGGCGGAGTCCGGCGTACCAGCCGTATGCACCGATCGTCTCGCACATCGAGCGCCCGCGCTTGAGCGGATCCAGGTGCGCGGCTGACGACGCGAGCTTCGCCAGCCCGAAGTGGAAGAACTCGCCGTCCGCCGCGCCGGACAGGTTGGCGAACGGCCCGCGCGAGAACCCGGGCACCACCTGACCGCCGATGATGTCCACGCCGGCCATGTCCTGTCCGGCCATGGCGCGGAAGTAGTGACCGGCGCCGGGCCCGAGCCTGGCGTGGGCGCCGTTGTCCTCGATCACGTGCCCGATGTACTCGACGCCGTGTGCGCGACACCAGTCGCCGAGCTGGCGGCCGAAGGACTCGGAGTAGAGCCGGCTGACGGCATCCATGAACGCGTACCGCACGCGTCGCTCGGCTCCCCCGGCGGTCGCCCAGAGCAACGGGAGTCGTTCGACGGCGTCGTCGCCGAGCGTTTCACACAGCCGCTCGGCGACGGCATCGTTCCACGGCAGCGGCACGGCCTTGCCCAGCACTGAGCCGAAGTCGAATGTCTCCGGGTCGTTGTAGAGGCCTGGTTCATCGCTGAAGAAGCCGGCGATCGTGGCCCCGAACTCCTCCGCGTACCTGGCGTGGATGCGCTCGTGCACGTTCTCGATGAGCAGCCGGGTGGATGCCGCGTTCAGGTAGTCGATGTGGTCGGCGTGCCTGGCGCTGCCGCCGTCGCGCGTGACGGAGAGGAAGAACACCCGCCACCAGCCGTCCGGCACGTCCCAGCGCACAACCCCGTCGACGATCCGGTCGGTGAGGTCGACCGGATCGCCGTTCAGGTCGTCGGAGTCCTCGGCTCTCCGGTACGCGACAACACGGAGCAGTCGTCCAGGATCGAGGGCGGCTTCGGGGCCGAAGAACTTCCGCCGTTCGACGAGCAGAGACGCTCCGCGTGCCGGACCGACGACATCCGTGTGCCTCTCGACGAGGAACCGCCGTCGCAGCTCGTCCGGAGCCGACTCGACGGCGCCACCGGCGTGGCCCGTCGGGAACGTGTCGTCGTCGAAGAACCACACCTTCATGCCTCGACGGCGCGCGATCTCGAGCCCGGCATCGACGTCGCGCCACCAGCCGGACTCGAGGAACTCCGGATGCGGACGCGCTTCGAGGATCACGGCACCGATGCCGGCGTCGCCGATGCGCTCCATCTCCTCGCGCACGACCTCGACCGGTCCGCCCTTCTGCCAGAAGAGCGGCATGATCGCGTTCGGCACGTCGCCGGTCACGGCCTCACGGAGTCGCTGCAGTGTCATGCCGGCTCCACCGTCAGCCGCGTGCTCAGCCGCGAGGTGCCGTCGTCGAGGGTGATCGTGAAATCCCCGGGTTCGAGCGTACGGGCCTCGCCGTCGGCCCAGAAGCTCAGGTCATCACGACCGATCGTGAACTCGATGAGCACGGATGCGCCGGTGGCCACTTGCACACGCCGGAAGCCACGCAGTCGCCGCACCGGCTGCGTCACCGTCGCGACCTCGTCGGTCACGAACAGCATGACGACGTCGTCGCCGTCGCGCTCCCCCGTGTTGCGCACCGTGACGGACACCAGGATGACCTCGTCCGCGAGTCGGTTCGTCGTGGTCGCCTCTGCAGACACCGCGAGGTCCTCGAGTTCGAACGATGTGTAGCTGAGGCCATGGCCGAAGTCGAAGCGCGGGCCGAGTGGCAGGTCGAGGTACTTGGACGTGTAACGGTCGTCGGTGTTGTTGGGACCGGTGAACTCCGCGACCACGTCAGTTGCGAGGGCATCCGGAGCGTTCAACAGCGACCCGCCGATGCGAGGAGGCCGCCCGGTCCGCTCATGGTCGTAGTGGATCGGCACCTGCCCGATCGCACGAGGGAAGGTCATGGGCACGCGGCCGCCGGGGTTGACGCGTCCCGAAAGGATTGCAGCGATGGCGGCCGGCGCCTCCGTGCCGAGATGCCAGACGCACAGCAGCGAGCCGACACGATCCACCCAGTCTTCGACGACGAGGGGACGGCCGGTGACCAGCACCACCACGATTCGCGCCCCGGCATCCGCGAGTGCATGGATGAGCCGGCGCTGGGCCTCGGGCAACGTGATGTCGGCCCGTGAGGCGGCCTCTCCGGAGAGACCGCTCGGTTCACCGAGTGCCAGCACGACGACATCCGCGGCGGCGGATCGCTCGACCGCGTCGGCGATCGCATCATCATCGGCCGTGAAGAAGCCTGCGCCGTCTACGACGTCCCATTCGACGCCGGGCAGCTCACGTGCGAGCGCGTCGGCAAGCGTCTCGCGCACGGGCTCGGCGAAGTGCTGCACCCAGGCGCCGAGATGGTCGCGACTGCGCACGAACGGCCCGGCGAGGAGCACCCGGCCGGTCGCGTTCAGAGGCAGCGCTCCGTCGTTGGTCAGCAGCACGGCACATCGTTCGGCGGCGCGTCGCGAGAGGTCGCGGTGCTCGGCCGCCGCGCCGGATACCGCAGCCGACTCGTCGGTGTACGGCCGTTCGAACAGTCCCAGCCGTTGTTTGAGCGTCAGCACACGGCGCACCGCATCGTCGATGCGACGGGATGAGACCTCTTCCGGTGAGAGCAGGGCGACGCCCTGAGAGTCGACCAGAAGTGTTCCGCCCATCACCATGTCGATGCCGGACTCGAACGCCAGCGCGATCGCCGCCTTCTCGTCTGCGACCACCCCGTGATCGACCAGCTGGGCCACACCGTCGGCGTCGCCCACGACGACACCGTCGAACCCCCACTCCTCTTTCAGCACTCCCGTGAGGAGGTCGCGATGAGCGTGCATCGGATGCCCGTTCAGCGAGTTGAACGCTGCCATCACCGACATAGCGCCGCATTCGACACCGGTGCGGAACGTCTCGAGGTATGTCTCGCGCAGGCGGCGTGGCGAGACCTCCGTCGAGTTGTAATCGCGGCCGGCCTCGGCCGCGCCGTAGGCGACGAAGTGCTTGAGACAGGACGCCACCCCGCCCGAGTCGGACCGCTGGTACGCATCCACCTTCGCGACGGTGAGCTCCGACGCCAGGTAGACGTCTTCGCCGAAGCTCTCCACCACGCGGCCCCATCGCGGGTCGCGAACCACGTCGACCATCGGCGAAAAGGTCCAGTTGACGCCGTTCGTCCCGGCCTCGATGGCCGAGACTCGAGCGTCGTCGGCGGCGACCGACGGGTCGAAGCTTGCGGCCTGCGCGAGTGGCGTGGGAAAGATCGTGAACTGGCCGTGCACGACATCAAGCGCGATGAGGAGAGGGATGCCGTGCTCGGTCTCTTCGACCGCGATGCGCTGCAGCGCGTTCACCTCTGTCACGCTCGGCGGCCAGAACGCAGCACCGAGACCGCGACGGGCGAGTTCCGCGCGTTCGGCGCCATCCGGTCGCCACACGATCTGCAACTGCAGGAGCTTCTGCTCCCACGTCATGCATTCGAGCAGCCGCTCGATGTCCACGCTCATACCAGGTCACCGTTCGTGAGCGGACGGTAGCGGAAGCGACGGAAGACGATCTCGCCGTCGCCCGCCGCGAAGAGCGCCGGCCGCAGACTCTTCAGGTCGTTCATGGTGGCCGAGTGCGCTCCGGAGGTGTCGTAGCGAACCCCATGCCGCTGCCACTGGCCGCCGGGCACGCGATGCCAGCCGGTGACGATGTGTCGGTCGTTGCGCAGGCGCAGCTGGATGCTCGTTCCCGGCTCAGCGGGCTCTCGCCAGTGGGTGCGGATGCCGCCGGCATAGCTCTGCATCTCCTTGCCATCCCAGCCCAGGCCGAAGAACAGCCTGTCGTCGAAGTACAGCAGGAGCCCGCCGATGGCATCACGGATGATGTGGAGTTCGACTTCCACCTCGTATGCGGAGTCCATCGACCACGTCGTGAGGGGAGACGAGTCGGCGGGTCCGGTACCTTTGCCCGAAAGCACAAGACCCTTGCCGAAGCGGGCACGAGCCGCTTCGTTGCTACCCGGGTTGTCGAACACCCAGCGCTCGCCCCAGCCCGGCGCCGCGAAGTCGTCGCACGGCGCCGGCACGGCGACCGGCTCGACCGCTCCGCCACGTGCCGCGGGCATCCGCTGCGGTACGCCGAGGTCGCGGGCCGGAGCCGTCGGCCATCCGTCGTCGGTCCACTCGATCGGTTCGAGGAGTGCCTGCCTGCCGAGAGTGCGGTACCCGTTCCGGTAGCCGTGGGAGAGCATCCACCAGGTGCCGTCCACCGCCTCGAGGATCGTCGCGTGCCCCCGCGACCACCACGACTCCCTGTCGGACCAGGTGCGTGCGATCGGGTTGCCCGGCGCGTTCTCCCATGGCCCGTGCACCGAGCGGGAGCGGGCGGCGATCACCATGTGACCCGTCGCGGGACCGCCCGTGCCGCCGACGGCGCTCACCAGATAGAACCACTCCCCGCGGCGGAAGAGCTTCGGTCCCTCGAGCGCGTACGCCTCGGTGACCCATTCGTCGGGGTACCGCCATCCGTCGTACACCTGCTCGAGCGGGCTCACGGCGCGCAGCCCGTCGTCGCTGAGACGGCACCGACGGATGCCGTTCACGAACAGGTACCGCGCGCCGTCCTCGCCGGCGACATGGCCGGGGTCGATCGCACCCGAAATGCCGGTGTACACGGGTTCGCTCCACGGCCCTTCGGGGCTGTCGGCGTGGATCACCCACACCTGCGGCTCCTGGACGGCGTCCGACCAGGGACTCGGGATGAACGGAAAGTAGATGTAGAAGCGGCCGTCGTGCTCGACGAGGTCGGGAGCGAAGACGGTGCTGAGAGGTTGCCGGAGCGCGCAGGTGACGAACGCCCAGTTCACGAGGTCCGGCGAACGCCAGACCGTCAGCCCCGGCGAGGCGTCGAACGACGAGTACGTGAGGTAGTACTCGTCACCGACGCGAAGCACGCTGGGGTCGGGGCGGTCGCCGGGCAGGACGGGATTGAGGAACGTTCCGTCCCCGAGATCCGGAGAGGAACGCAAAGCAGTGCTCATCTCGGGTCAGCCTTTGAGTCCGCCTGCGTAGCCCTGGATGAACTTCTTCTGGGCGAAGGCGTAGAAAGCGAGGATCGGGATCATCGAGACGATGACGACGGCGAAGATCAGGTTCCATTGCGAGACGAGGGAGCCGACGTAGCTGTACATCACGACGGGCAGGGTCTGATAGGGGGTGCCGTTGAGGAAGATCAGGGCGGTGAAGAAGTCGTTCCAAACGATCAGTCCGGCCAGGATCGCGACGGTTCCCGTGGCCGGGGACATCAGCGGGAACACGATGCGCCAGAACACCTGGTATCTGTTGGCGCCGTCGATCACGGCGGCCTCCTCGTACTCTGGCCCGAGGTTGCGGAAGAAGTTGGCGTACAGGAACACGGACAGCGGCAGCAGCATGCCGGTGTAGATCAGGATCATGCCCCACGGGTTTCCCACCAGGCCGACGTTTCGGGCACCGATGTAGAGCGGCAGGGTGCCCAGCTGGGTGGGCAGGATGATCGCGACCAAGAACAGGTAGTACGAGCGACGACTCCACCTGCTGGTGGACCGGGAGATGCCGTACGCCGCCAGCGATCCCAGTACCACCAGCAGGATGATGCTGCCAGCGGTGATCACCGCACTGGAGGCCAGTCCGGCCCAGATGTTCCCCGAGGAGGAGGACGCCGGGGACAGCAATTGCACGAAGTTCTCGATCGTCGGCTGCGTGGGCGGTGCGACCGCCGGGGTCGTCATGATCGCCGGCAGGGTCTTCAGCGACCCCATCAGCAGGATCCAGAACGGCAGCAGCAGGATCGCCGTCGCCACGATGGTGACGATCTCGATCGTCAACGTCTTCTTGGAGTACCGGAACATGGGTTCACGCCTCCTTCAGGGAGCGGTCCCGAGTCGCCCATTGCTGCGCGATCGAGAAGATCAGGATGAGGAGGAACAGCACCAGCGCCAGCGCCGCACCGAACCCGAATTGCTGGTAGGTGAACGCCTGCTGGTAGACCTCCAGCGCCAGCGTTTGCGTCGCTCCCGCCGGACCACCGTTGGTCAGAGCGACCACCTGATCGAAGACCCGCAGACCCTGGATCAGCGTCAACGTCGTCGCGATCGCCACCGATGGCTGGATCAGCGGCAGCACCACCGACCGGAACCGGCGCCATGGCCCGGCTCCGTCGATCGCGGCGGCCTCCTCCATCTCGACCGGCACCGTCGCCAGCCCGGCGAGATAGGTCACCATGATGAACCCGGTGTTCTGCCACACCATCACGATCAGCACGCACCAGATCGCCAGCGACGGACTCGCCAACCAGTTCACCTTCGCCAGCCCCATCGCGGCCAGCACCTGGTTCAGCGGACCGTTGAAGTCGAAGATGAACTTCCAGATGTACGACACCGCGATCGGGCTCACCACCACCGGCATGAACACCAGCGTGCGCAGCAGGTAACGCGTCTTCAGGCCACGGTTCAGAGCGAGAGCGAACAACAACCCGAAGATGTTGGTGAAGATCAGGAACCCGAAGGCGAGGAACAGCGTGTTCAGCAGCGAACCGACCAGTTCGGGCGTCTGGAAGATCTTCACGAAGTTCTGGATGCCGGTGAAGTCGAACGTGCCGACACCGGACCAGTTGGTGAACGCGAAGAACCCGCCGGCGACGGTCGTGGCGTAGATCACGACGACCATCAGCACCAGCGCGGGCAACGCCCACCACCACGCGCCGAGCCGGACGTAGTACGCGCCCCGCCGAGACCGGCCGCGGGCGCTTCGGCCCCGGCCGCCGGTGGTGATCGCCTCGGTCGGTGTCATCGTCTGAGTCATCGTCGGTTTCCTTTTCGCCTGCGATCGGTGGCCGGCCCTGTACCGGCCGGCCACCGCATTCACGTCAGCCCCAGTCGGAGTCCATCTGCTGCAGCACCTGCTTCACCGTCATCTGACCCGTCAGGATGCCCTGCACCCCACTGCCCAGATCGTTGTAGATCTTCGCGTTCGGCCAGTCCAGCGACGGGTATCCGCGCACGTTGTTCGAGGCGATGAATCCCTTGACCGGTTGATACTGCGGCAGGAGGTTGTCGGCCGCGCCCTTCTCGATCGGGATGCTTCCCGTCGACGCCGCGTAGTTCTCCTGCCCCTTCGGCGACAGGATGTACTTCAGGAAGTTGGTCGCCACCGTCGGGCTCTTCGTCTTCGCGCTGATCGCGACGCTCTGATCCGCGCTCACGGCCAGATACGTCTTCGTGCCGCTCGGCGCGGGAACGGGTAGGATGACGAGCTTCACGTGGCCGCCTGCCGCGTCCATGATCTCCTTCGCCGCGCCACTGGGCGCGAAGAAGCCGAGCACCTTGCCCGACGACGCACCGTTCGTGATGGCGTCGAAGCCGGCGCTCGTGGCGCCGTCCTGGAAGCATCCGGCGTCGTACATCTTCTTGATGGACTCGAGCACCGTCGTCCAGCCCTTGGTGCCCGCGAACGTGACCTTGTTCTTCGCGCGCTGGGCGTCCCAATTCTGGTCAGGTCCGTAGACGGTGGATGCCGCCAGCGCGAGCGCCAGGAACGAGGTGTTAGCGGGCACGCTTCCTGCGAGTGCGTAGACCGTCTTGCCGTGCGCGCGAGCGACGGAGCAGGCCGAAAGCACGTCGTCGAGCGTCGACGATGCAGTGAGATTCACGCCGATGGACTTCGCCAGGTCGTCGTTGAAGATGCTGCCGTAGGCCTGGGTGCCCAGCGGCACACCATAGGCCTTGCCGTTGTACATCCACAGATCCTTCTGCGACGAGGGAAGGGCGTCGATCACCGACTTATCGCTGATGCCCAGCACCAGGCCCGACTTGGCCCAGGGGATGATCGAGTGCGCCTGTCCCGTGCCGCCCTCTGCGTAGAACGTGTCGGGGGCGTTGCCGCCCTGCACCCTGGTTGCCAACGTGCTCGGGTAGCTCTCGGTGGGAAGGTTGATGGTCTTGACGGTGACGCCCTTGTCCGCCTTCTCGAATCCGGTGGCGAGTGCGGTGTACGCGGCCTTGTCCTGATCGTTGGTGGCGCCGAAGGCGAACGAGATGGTCTGCGGCTCCTTGGCGCCGGAGGATCCTCCTGTGCTGGAGCATCCGGAGAGGATGAGCGCTCCGGCGACGAGCGGGGCGGCGAACAGGCCGATCCGCGACGCCCGTGAGCGACGATGCTGTGTCATGTCCAGCCCTTCTGACTTCGTTGTCGGCACTCGCTCGTCGAGTGACCGGTGTGCTGTGGCACCAGTATCACAACGATGGGCTAGAAACACACATAAGTATTTTCGATATTCGACATAACCCGTGGAGCAGTGGTCGCCCGCCGCCGTGAGGGGCGGGAATACCCGCCGGGCGGCATCCGGCAAAGCTATGAAAATCGCCTAGCGAATCGATGCCGCTGATACATTTGGTTCACCGCCGCCCGAACCCGAAGGACACGACGAAGTGGCCGATCACCTGCTGCTTTCCCGACTCGATCTGAACCTGCTGGTGTCACTCGACGCACTGCTGACCGAGCGCAGCGTCACCCGTGCCGCAGAGCGTCTGCACCTCAGCCAGCCCGCGCTCAGCGCTTCCCTTGCACGCCTGCGCACCCACTTCGGCGATCCGATCCTCGCCCGCCGCGGCAACACCTACGAGCTCACTCCCCTGGCTCTGCGCCTCGCCGATCACACGACGACGGCACTGGATGCCGCACGACGCGTGTTCGAGAGCCAGGCATCCTGGGACCCTTCGGAGTCCATCCGGGAGTTCTCGATCTACGGCTCGGACTACGGCTTCACCACGATCGGGCGGGTCGTCTCCGAGCTCGCCGCGGAGCGTGCACCTGGCGTGCACTTCCGCTTCCTGCTGCACAATCCGCTCGTGGTCGAAGACGCGTCGAACCGGCTGCGCTCCACCGACGGCATGATCATCCCGCACGGGTTCCTCACCGAGCTTCCGTTCGTCGACCTGTGGAAGGACGAGTGGGTCGCCATCGTGGCGGAGTCCAACGACGAGGTCGACGATGTTCTGACGACCGAGCAACTGTCGCAGCTGCCGTGGGTGATGAACTACCAGACCCGGTCCGCCTTCACCTCGGCGGAGCGGCAGGTGCAGCAGCTCGGCATCGAGCCGGACATCGAGGTGGTCGTCGAGAGCTTCCTCGCCGTTCCGCACTTCATCGCGGGAACCCGGCGGGTCGCGATCATCCAGTCAGCACTCGCACCGCTGGCGAGGGGTGCCGGCGTGCGCATCGTGGGGCTCCCGTTCGCGCCGACGCCGCTGACGAACGCACTGTGGTGGCATCCCCTGCACACGCACGATCCCGAGCACTCGTGGATGCGCGCGCTGTTCGCCGAGGCCGGCACGATCGTCGGCTCCGGCGCCCACGTCTAGCCGGCGCTCTGCGGCTCCGCGACGCGCGCCGCATCCAGCTCCTCGAGCACAGCGGCGGATGCCAGCACCGCGAGGGCGACGCTGGTGAGCGTCGGATTCGACACCGTCGCGGTGGGAATGAGTCCGTTGCCGCCGAGGAACAGGTTGCGGAAGCCCCACACCCGGGAGCGGTCGTCGACGACCGACTCCGCTCCCCCGTCGTCTCCCATCCGCACGGTGCCCTTGTAGTGCAACGAGGTCCCGGCGGGCATCAGTCGTGGCTCTCCTCCCGGCACGAACTCCCCGATGCTCTCCGCGACCGCCCTCAGATCTGCGGATGCCCGTTCCACTTCGGCGAGTTCACGCTCGGTGACCTCGTACTCGATGGTGAGCTGCGGCATCCCCCATCCATCGACGGCGTCGTCCGAGAACACGAGCCGGTCCTCAGCGCGCGGGAACTTGCGCACGCCGTTGCCCATCGCGACGAAGCGTGCAGCACCGACGTGCACCGAGCTCTCGTCGACCGGGAACGGCGGATCGGCCATGTGCATCACCTGCGTGCGGTAGGGATGCACGCCCGCCGTGTACGGGATGCCGAACGTGGACGCCGTCGGATCCTTCACGAGCTGGGCGACCGGCGTGTCGATGCCCGCACGTTCCACGACCTCGTCGCGCAGGGCGACCACGCTGTACACCAGCACGTGTTCGGTCAGGTAGCGGCCGAGCGCGTCGGGGCGGATGCCGGATGCCCACAGCAGCTGCGGCGTCTGGAACGCGTTCGCCGCGACGATGATCACTCGGGCGGAGATGGTCTCCCGGGCGCGCGTGGGGAGGTGCTCGACTTCGACGGCGATGACCCGGTCACCCTCGATGACCAGTCGCCGGGCGATGGTCTCGGTGCGGAGGTCGAGCCGCGTGTCTCCGAGGATGGTGTCGGCGCCACCCCACCTGATCGAGCCGTCGGGTTGCGGTATCGCCGACATGGGCAGGCCGTCCGGCAGGCGATCCTCGGGGAGCGTGCCGGCGAAGTGTTCGCGCAGCAGCTCTTTGATCGCACGGCCGTACGGGTTCTCCGGCAGGGTCGTCACGTGCATGAGTCGCTCGGCCTCATCGAACGCGGCATCCAGCTCCGCCTCGGGGATGAACGGGATGCGCTCGTCGTCGTTCGGGCGCGGCGTCGCACAGGTCCAGTGAACGCCCATGCCACCGACGCAGCTGGAGAGCGCCGCCGCAGGCATCCCGTCCTGATGCCCGGGTGAGGCCAGGTAGGTGCCGCCGGGCGAGATGACGGTGCCTTCCACATGAAGGGTGCGCTCACGATCGCCGGAGAGCGCACCCTGCGGGCCCTGCGACCGTTCGCGCGCGGCGTCCCGCTCAGCCGGCGGCAGGTTGCGCACGTTCGAGCCCGGTGGCGTCGAGACCTGGGGGCCGAGCTCCACCATCGTGATGGATGCCTCGGGTCGGGCATCCGCGATCAGCCGGGCGAACGCTGAGCCCACCGGGCCGCTCCCCACGATGAGCACGTCTGTGTCTGTCATCGAGCACTCCTTGATTCCAGAATTCGTTGTTCGAGGCGAAGGTGTCGCTCGAGCTGTCCGTGTGCATCCCCGTCGTGGAAGGCATGCCCCTCGTACTCGCTCATGAGCACGCCCTGGAAGCCGGAGTCGAGGATGCGCTGGAGCAGGTCATCGAGCGGGATCGTGGGATCCTGCAGGTCGGCGGTCACGTGGTAGAACTTCGAGTGGAAGTACTGTGTCCAGGGCAGCAGCGTCGTGAAGCCGTCGAGGTCGGCCGGCCCGAACGACAGGAAGCCGAAGAAGTCGGCGATGGCCATCCGCTCGGCCTCGCCGCCGCCCTGTTCCCTCACCCGAGCCCACACCTCGTCCTCGGTCAAGCCCGAGTGACGGTGGGCGATCACGAACTCGAGGCGTTCGCGATCGGCGCCTGCCGCGAGATAGCGCGCCAAAGCGGGTTCGGCCGGCCGCTCGATGAAGCACCCGAAGTCGGGAACGAAGCCGAGCCTGCGACTGCCGATCCGCTCGAACTCGCCCAGCAGCTGCTGGATGTCCGGATCGCTCGGTTTCGACGGCGCGTGCACCTCGATGCCGATGTTCACGTCGTACTGCTCGGCGAACATGGCGGCCAGCGGCAGCAGGCGCCCGGGGATCGCACCTGCGCGGAGGTGGCTGCACCCGAGTTCTCGCGCCGTCATCAGGTCGGCTGTGAGGTCGAGGATGTAGTCCTCGTCGACCGGTTCGTGCCCCGTGATGCGGCCGACATCGGCATAGCCCCCGTAGCTGAACGGCACGAGGCCGCGATCCTCGGCCGCGGTGCGGATCCGCTCGATCTCTGCAAGAGATGGGCGCGGGTACCGATCGAAGAACACGGCGCCGACGAGCTCGAAGCTCTGAACACCGAGGCTCTGCACCTCGTCGAGGACGTCTTCGATCGTGTACTGCGGGTCTTCGACCCAACGTTGGTCGAAGCCGTAGAGCGAGACGCCCTGCTCGATTCCGCCGATGTTCATTCACGCCTCCTGCAGCATGAGAGTGCGTGAGGCCGAGCCGTCGATCATGCCCCACAGGCCGGGCCCCAAGTGCATATACGGCGAACGGAGGACGAGTTTCAGCTCGACCTCGTGCTCGCCCGGAGCGAGTCCGCCCTGGTAGACGCGCACGCGGAGCGGTTTCTTGACCGACCAGAAATCGGAGAACCCTCCGGCGAGTGCGCCGAGCGGGTAGAGCTTGCGGTCGTATTCGAACAGGAGCAGGTTGTCCGCGATGCGCTCGCCGTCCACCGACAGCTCGAACGTCTCGATCGTCGACAGCGGCAGTCCCCGGTAGTAGTTGAGACCGACGTCCAGGCTGAACCCGACGGGGCCGCGACCCAGTTCGAGCGCACGCAACGAGCGCTCACGCAGCACGCTGTCGACGTAGGGCAGCTTGAGGTAGGTCGTCGTCATTGTTTCCGTCCTCGTTCACGGCGGATGGCCGTGGCTTCATCCTCGCACGACTTATGCCAGAAATGATCATTAGTAAGACGGAAACCTACTATCAGCATTTGTGATGCCGCGAAGGCCGCCGGGGCCGCAAACTGTAATGGCGTTACATTTTCTGCACTCGAGGAGGAGCGCATGAACACGAGCCAGCATCCGATCGCGGTCCTGGGCGCCGGTCCGGCAGGAATGGCCGCCGCCCTCGGTCTCATCAAGGCCGGGCATCCCGTCGTCGTCTACGAGCGCTACCCGCAGGCTCGGGCCGCCGGCAACATCCTGAACCTGTGGCCACCGCCCATCAAGGCGCTGCAGGAGATGGGCGTCGACATCGTCGATCTCGGAGCGCCCTGCCACACCACGTTCCGCAACGCCAAAGGTCGGGTGCGTGCCGATGTGCGGATCCCGAACGATGTGGTGGAACGATACGGAGGCGGCTTCATCGGGATGTTCCGGCCCGACCTCTACCGGCGCATGCTGGCCGCCCTGCCCGACGGCGTGCTGCGCACCGGCCGTGCGGTGACCGGCATGCAGGACCACGGCGACGGTGTGACGCTGAGGTTCGCCGATGGCGAGGCCGTGGAGACGCCCGTGCTGATCGGCGCGGACGGCATCGACTCCATGGTGCGCAGGCATCTCTTCGGCCCCACGCCGAAGCGCCCGCACAACCTGCACATCATCGGCGGCTTCACGTTAGACGACACGGTGAAGACTGAACGCAACGTGGTGGTGCTCACGCACAACCGCACCACGCAGGGGACCTATACGTCGATCCGCAGCCAGGGTCGCGCCGGGCACCAGTGGTGGGTGCTGGAGGCCTGGCCGGACGACAGGGCCGCGCCCGCCGACCTGCTCGAGCACGCCGAGCGGCTCGCCGCCGGCTTCCCCGCCCCGCTCCCACAGCTGGTCGCGGCCACGTCTGCCGAGAACGTGCAGCGCTGGCCGATCCGCGACATCGCTCCGCTGCCGCATTGGTCGAAGGGCCGGATCACGTTGGCCGGCGACGCCGCCCACGCGACCTCTCCCTATGCCGCCTACGGTGCAGGCATGTCGATCTGCGATGGATTTTTCCTGGCGCAGCGGCTGGCCGGTGTCGACCTCGCCGACACGGATGCGGTGACGAAGGCTCTCGTGGACTACGAGACGCCGCGTATCCCGCACACCCGTGAGCAAGTACAGTCGGCGTACGTGTTGGGGAAGGTCTTCCATCACGCTCCGGCGCCCCTGCGGCCGTTGCGCGACTTCGTGCTCGACCACACACCGCTACTGCAGAAGCAGGTCGGAGAGCGCAATCCTCGCGAGATCGTGGCGCAGCTCGACGAGATGGGTGAGGGCATCCTTTCCCCACGGGCGGCGGGTCGAAGATGATGAGCGAAGGAAGGGTATGAGTCAGGCTCCGGTTCGCGAGCCCCTGCAGGCGCGCAGCCGCGCGAGCTGGGAACGCGTCATCTCGGTCGGACGCGAGCTGCTGGAGACGGGCGGATTCGAGGCGCTCACCATCAGCGAGGTGTGCCGGCGGGCGGAGGTGACGGCTCCGTCGATCTACGCGCGGGTCGACGGCCGGGCGGGACTCTTCCGTGCCGTGTACGAAGACGGGATGCGCGAGGTGCAGGCTACGGAGGACGCCCTCTTCGCAGGCACCGTCGGGTCCGTGGGCGGCCCCGGGGAAACCGCCCCCCCCGGGATAGAACCGGCCCCCCCCCATTTACCGTGGGGGTTTACTCAAGTGGG